>JAADCY010000165.1 GCA_013154205.1 Thermoproteota archaeon
GCGTGATAGCGAGCATACCGCTACCTAGCCCGTATGGAGTACTGGAGATTAAGGACGGCAAAGTGGTGGGATTCGTAGAAAAACCCAAACTGCAAGACTACTGGATCAACGCAGGAGTGTACGCCCTTAGACCAGAAGCACTGAAATACTTCCCGGAGCGTGGCGATCTCGAACGAACAGCGTTCCCAGCCATGGCTAAGGACGGCGTATTAGGAGCTGTGAAGTACACGGATATCTTCTGGAAGAGCATCGATACATATAAGGATCTAGAAGAAGCAACAAAGATTATCATTAAGATGGGTGGAAAACTACAAGGATAATTTTTCAGATTTTCCGGCTATCATCACAGCCCTCCACGGGCTCAAGAGACCCTCTTATCATCACCAATAATAATACATCATAAGTAAACCTAAAAACCCCGTCTCCAATCCATAAAAACATGGAGCACTGCGGCGGTCGTCTAGCCTGGACTAGGACGCCGGCCCCCCAAGCCGGAGATCCCGGGTTCAAATCCCGGCCGCCGCACCATTTTTCCAGCAAAATAAAAATCCATACTGTATACTAATGCGCCGACTTATATCTTCTATACATTGTCACGCCGAGTATAGGGAGGGCCATATTAATGGCCAATCCCACTAGCATGTAGGGATTTAAGAAAGGATTTCCTATTAGACCGACATGCTTCAAATAAATAATCGACCAAATACCGATAGGAATATTCAGAGATAAACTCACTATTAGTCCCGGATTATATATTGTCCTAGCTTTGATTGACAAGACAATATGAGCTACACCAGCAAATAATGAGAAATAGGGTATCCATAAACCAAAGCCATAGTTGATTATCGACAATAATCCGAAACATGGTAGGGCGATCCATATAAGTAGAATATTTAGATAAAATACAAAATTATCACTGAGTACCGCTTCATCCTTGCTTAAACCATATATTCTCGTTACAAAAAAACTCTCTAAACCCACCCGGAAAAACATACTCTTCTGTCTGGTGCAACATGTAAATAGGTGTATGGAGTAAAAGGATAAACAATACAAAATTATAACGCCTTATAACAACTAACAATATCACCAGAAGGTAAATCGCTAGAATGAAACCAATACGTGCCCAGTTTTTCTTAAACCAGAAGAAGTACTCGTAAACTACCGTCAATCTCTAAGCCTCACCTATATCGAGACTATCCCCTAGAAGACATATTCATAAGAAATAAGAGGAGCGCCGGGGGCGGGATTCGAACCCGCGCGGGCCCCATGGCCCACTGGCTCTCAAGGCCAGCCCCTTAGGCCGCTCGGGCACCCCGGCACATCCATTAATATCGATTAGTTTCCTGGATTTATATTTGCTATTTCCGTCGGAATATTAGTATTGTGTAGCCTTTCCTAGATACATTCTTAATTATCTCGATGTCATTCCTATTGCTCAGTTTATCAATATAGTAGTTCGCCCCCCTAGCTAGGACGAACTCCGCGTATCCTCCTCGTCGCAGATGCTCTATACTACCCATTATTATTTCTTCAACGACGCTCTTACCAGCGGATAATGGCGGATTACTAATTATAATATCAAAAACCATGTTCTTCACCGGCTCGTACACGTTTCCCTGTAGAATCTTTACTCTTTCTTCAACCCCGTTAAGCCTCGCATTGTATCTGGCCATCTTCACAGCCACAGGATTAATATCCACCATATATACCTGTAGATCGGGAAACGCTTTCGCTAAGCTTATCCCGATAACTCCATATCCACATCCAACATCGAGAACTGTGCCTTTCTCGACAATGATGGCATGCTCCAATAACAGCTCGGTCCCCAGATCAACTTTATTTCCCGAGAACAGGCTGGAATACGTAATAAATTCTAGAGTCATGCCCCTATATACGAATGATATGATTTGTTTTTTCCCTCGTTTATATCTGTCCGGCCTAAAATAGTGCGTCATTTATTCTTCCTCCAGACAGGCGGGTAAACGCCTGTCTTCATATATACGCGTTTAGTCTTTACGACAATACCTCTCTTCATCCCAGCTATTTCTTCCGCACTCTTAAGCGCCTGCCCCAGAGCAACGAGCTCCCCTTTTAACGTGAGAATAGCAACTAGTTTACCAGGCTCTACATCCCTGGTTAGCCTCACTATGCCTGGAACCGCTAGGTTTGCACCATGCGCTATAGCACCTACAGCTGTGTCACGGATCATTATTTTAGGTATATGGACTATCGCGGTCTCCACAGGCAATATCACCCTACGCAGATATCGTTCGTCACCCTCGTTTTTCCAGAGATATAGGGCTTCACTAACTTCTTGCATCCTCACCAGTGTTTCATCCTCACGATAAGGACCAGTCCTTGTTCTACGTAGTTCTCTCATATGTGCTCCCACACCTAATAGTAATCCCAGATCATGCGCTAGTTTACGCATGTAAGTTCCCGCTTCACATAATACTCTCAAAAGAACATAGCGATCGTTATGCTCGAGAAGCTCTAGCTCGAATATAGTTCTTTTACGTATGGTTCTCTTAACACTCGATCTTAGCGGGGGTTTCTGATAGATCGTGCCCTTGAAATTCTCCAGTACATCGAGAAGCTCCTTATCCTTCACATCACCATGTAACTGTACAACCATAACATATTCTTTCACAGTATGTATTACGTTACCTATGACTTTCGTGGCATTAGCTAGTGCTACAGGTAATACGCCGGTCACTTTGGGGTTTCCCCGCCCTAGCCTTCTCCGGGCTAGAGCTCTAGGGTACCCCCGTGACCGGCACGTTCGAGGCCGAACATCTTCTTTATCCATGCAACTACTTCGTGACTCGTTGGCCCTGGCGGTTTATCAAGATTGATCACACCATTTCTTATATGTTCTTCAATACCTCTCTCATATGGTAGGACACCGTAATCCGGCGATGTATCGTCTTCCCTTAATACAATCCATTCGTTCTTAAACCCGGCGTGCGACGTTATCTTATCTATGAACTTAAGTCCTTTTTCAGCTAAACCCATACATCTTCACCATCCCTTGTAACGGTTAGCACTGTTGTTATTATACTTGATTTTTCACCGAATTATTACTATTGTCTATCCCTAGACTTACAATGATTATTTTGATTATTTCGCTATAATGTTATTCAAAGCCCGACATATAGGGACTGAGATTGATAAACATACTTTTTGATTAGAGAATAGGAGATGAAAGCTATAAAGGCTTGTTATACTGGAGAGAGTTTGGGCTTCACGACTTCTTTCATGAAATCGGTTAGTCCCGTAGCAGCTATGGCTTTTAGTACCTCTTCGTCTGAAGCACCTCTCTTTATATCGATTACCTTGTCAAGAGGTTCTATGTGTTTAATGTTAACTCTCCTTCTCTTGACACCTGTTAGGCTCTTAGGCCCTGTTACCAAGACAAAATTATCATCTATTATATCGACTATGACGCATTTTCTTCCTGCTTCTCGCCCAGCAACCTTTACACATATTCGCCCGATCTCTATTGCAGGCATCCATCTCACCACTTAATCCTAACTAGCATTCCCTAATCTTTTCGATT
>JAADCY010000166.1 GCA_013154205.1 Thermoproteota archaeon
GATGTCTTGATTCTCAATCATTTTATTTATTCTCTGAATACAACCCTAGCTACGGCTACAGTACACGCTAATATCAATGCTCAGCTGTAAGTGAACAACTGTTTAAACGGGATGCCTCGACAAGTTGGTCCGTTGTCTGGCTGATCTCCCTGCGATCCTCCTTATAACGACAAAGGGAGTTCCCGCGATCTTCCAACTGCACTTTCTGGGCCAGTTCAATCTGAAAAAGTACACCCATAGCCTAGCTGACAGGTTGCAGATTCTCGACGCCGTCCGCCATCTTCTTCTTCTCTTTTCCTTTTTTTCAGGCT
This sequence comes from Thermoproteota archaeon, assembly GCA_013154205.1. Lineage (GTDB taxonomy): Archaea > Thermoproteota > Thermoprotei_A > Sulfolobales > Desulfurococcaceae > JAADCY01. Next base: position 312 of record JAADCY010000166.1, read on the forward strand.
CGCCACTCGTGGCTGAGATTAACGAGGTATATGAGTCCCTCAGCATGCAAGGCGCTTACATAATGGTGAATTCTATCCGCATCTGACTTCGTACCAGACACGCCTCTGTTTCGAATCCTATGGCAGGCTCGCCACTGTAAAGTATCGTACCTTTACCACGACTCGATTACTCGAACAACAGGTGCGCCGTGTAGCTGGTCCAAAATCAAAACTGACTTTATTTGTGTTCCACCTTCTTTAAATACACGCGCCCATACATCGCTATCACGATAGATCGAGGCTTTTAATCTGATATCTAATATCCTTCACCTCGCCAAGAAAGCACACCTACAGCTGGGCGATCTAGCGACATGCCAAGCTACACCGATGTGTGACGTAACGTTCCACCTGACATCTACTATCTTGCCGTCCCCCGAAGACCTCCGAGCCAACTAATACAGACAAGAACCCACACCTTCCGCTAGGCGTGACGTGACGCTTCTTATCGGGTAGGATAGGCGTGAACTTTACACACGCCCTCACGTTTATTTTAGGATCACAACATGATTAAACAAGTAACCATTAAAGATCACGCCTACGCCTGGATCCACCCTCCCCCACTTCATGCATACCGGGTCAACCGTGACGGCTCCAAACACTATGTTACACCCATACCACAACATGTGTAGTGCTACGCAGTAGCGATTCACTATGGAAACACTACAGCATCCCCTTTTATTTACGTCAATGTCTGTCTGACATCGGGTTTGCTGCTGACGTCGGTAAGGAGTCATCCGATCGATGGATGCCCGTCGTACCGTGTTGTCCTCTGCTGCAGGGCTGCAGGGACATTTACACTGGGACGAACTTGCCGGGTTGCGTCTTGCGACTCTCAAACCCTTTGGGCAATAAGGAGAACCATCACATCAGCGCTCCTTTAGCTGCGTCGCCTGGTAGGCTCGTGTTGCCTACGTCGTTCCGGCACTCTCCGTGCAGGACTGATATTGTTTGCTGCACTTGACTTTGCAATTCGGGCACTCTCAGTTCATCGTGCTGCTTACGTTGGTCCGGCACTCACTGTGCAATTCGGGCACTCTCCGTGCCATTCGGGCTCTTTCCGTGCAATACCGATATGACACTGTTTGCTGTACTTGAAAATGCAATTCGTTCACTCACGTAAACGATCAAAAACAGTTTGTAAGTGCTGCGCATGCGCCTCAGGTGACTGAGAGTACACCACCATGTCACGTACCTGCCAATCAACCATGCCAGTACTTTATCCATGGTCCATTGGATACTGCTGAGGCATTAGCCAAGCCAAATTGTATACGAAGATATCCGCAATTTTAAGCTGATGATATCCCGTGCGTAAATCTAATGTAGAATAAATGGCGCTGCCCGCCACCTGGTCGAAAATATCGTCGATGAGGGCAAGCGGATATTGATCGCGCACAGTACACGCGTTCAGCTTCCGATGGGCGACAAAAGTCTCGTTTTTCCCGAGTATTTGGGCACGAGGATGATGGAACTGGCCCAGGAGGAGCAGCTGAGACAGATCACTCCCTCCTCTAACATCTGAACGCAGTCCTCCAACAAACGGCACTGATAGAGTGGGGTACGATATGTCTTTTGGGCAATGCTCGTGGGGTTGCTCCTTCTCCGAGAAAACCTCCGCATTCTTCTTTACCAAGTTTCAAAAGCGCTCGGAAGATACTTCCGGTACACCGAACCCATACCCTGTGAGCTCCCAGGGCCCACCCGTGAGGCTATCAATCTGATCAGTGCCGGAGGGGATAACCATTGGCCAATCTGCTCCGAACCAGCGGACACGCATACGACAAAAATATAATACGCCCGCCCCCCACCACCCGTTGCAGATGTGGGCCCCTAAGATATTCGGATGGTGAATGCCACCTATCACAACTACTGTGAGTGGTTGAGTCACCCCTTGAATTGTCACTTCCGTGGTGCCGCGTGCGTCTAGCGCTGTTTCATCCACGCTGCACTGGCCTGGTCCAGGTCGCAGGCGCGGTGTACCACGTGTTAGTCCGCCGACTGACAGCAGACTACATTGTGACATCAGACCTTAGCCTGCAACTAAATGCTGTGTGTGTTATCAGTCCTCAGCCTAACAGTAGACTTTACTGTGATATCAGACCTTACCCTGACAACAGACTGTAGTGTTGTATTAGCCCTTAGCCTAGCAACAGACTCTAGTGTGATATCAGACCCTATCCTGGCAACAGACAGGACTTTGATATCAGTCCTTAGCCTGACAACTGTCTGTACTCTGATAACAGACTTTAGCCGGCAAGCGATTGTAGTGTGATATCATACGTTAGCCTGACAACAGTCTGTAGTGTTGTATTAAATCATAGCCTTACAGAAGTCTGTAGTGTGATATCAAACCGAAGCCTGATAAAAGAATGTAGTTTCGTACCAGATCTTAGTCTGACAGCAGACCGTAGTGTGATATCAGACCGTAGTTTCAGGAGATTATAGACTGACAACAAATTGAAATCTTTTATCAGACATTAGCCTAACAGCAGACTGTAGTTTGATATCAGACCGTAGGTTGACAGCAGACTGTATGGCGATATTAGAACGTAGTCTGGCAGCAGACTGTAACGTGATATCAGACATTAGCCTGATAGCAGACTGTAGTGTGATATGTGACCGTAGACTGGCAGCAGACTGTAGTGTGATATCAGTCCTTAGTCCGAAAACAGATAGTAGTGCGATATCAGATCTTAGTTTGACAACAGATAATAGTATGGTAACAGACCTTAGCCTGACAACAAACTGTAGTGTGATATCAGACCTCAGCCTGACAGCAGAATATATTGTTATATCAGACCTTAGTCTGACAGCAGACTTTAGTGTGATATCATACCTTAGCCTCACCACAGAATACAGTGTGATATCAGACCTTAGCTTGAAAATAGACTGTAGTGTTATATTAGACCTTTGCCTGACATCACAGTGAAGTGTGATATTGGACCTTAGCCTGACATCACACATATGATAGCAGACTTGTCCTAGAACCCTTAACTTGTGATTAGTATTTAAAGAAAATGACGTCAAGCGCTACGTAGGTTTGTATAAACTGGTTTTTGATGCAGTTAATAGTGATGCTGCCATTATATTATCAACATAATCTCTCTTTCAGTCTCTCTTTTAAGATGCGCACTTAAACGTTTGATGGTTTTCGTCAGAAACACCTTAAATTTTAGTATGTATCTACGCACAAGAATTCATTTGGCT
>JAADCY010000013.1 GCA_013154205.1 Thermoproteota archaeon
CTGGTAGTGATCCAGAAGAACTAGGCCGATTCGCTGCAAAAGCCATAACATATTATGAGAAACAACGCCATAAATACGATAAACAGAAACAGTACAAGGGCCTCTACGTCTACCATGACGAGTTCGACGACGCTGTACTACAGAAACAGATCTTCGAAGAAGCTATTCTCGAAAAATCCAAGTACACATTATTCAAATACGCCGTCTACGAAGTCAGCGAGAAATATCTCGGCTCAACATTCTCGTTTCTAGTAATGGATCTAACAAAGGATCTCAAGCCAAATGATCTTGGAAGGCTTATCGGAATAGTTGAGGGAGGAGGCCTTATAATACTATTGGCTCCTCCCTGGAAGAAATGGGATACAATGCTTACCATATTTAAGAGAAACCTCACAGTCCCACAGTTCCCAGAACCACGCCACATATTCATTAAATGGGTTAAAGAGAAACTACTCGAGTTCGAGGGCATAGGAATCTATGATGTCGATGCGAAGAAGACTATTAAGAAATACTCGAAGCCAGGAACTAGTGCTAAGACTTCTAGAAAAATCATGATCCCGCAGAAAACCTTGTTTCCAAGAATAGTCTATGAGAAAGCCCTTACACAGGATCAGGTTGAAGTAATCAAGCTTATGGAGCAACTCTATGAGAAGCCCAAGCACGGTAAGAAAAGAGTAATTGTGGTCACCGCTGATAGAGGTAGAGGAAAATCATGTGCAGTCGGTATAGGCGCCGTAGGACTAATACATGTGCTTAGAAAAGTCAAGCCCAAGCCAAGGATACTAATAACCGCTCCCCGGCCCAGTAATGTCCAGAGCCTTATGATGCTGGCCCGCATAGTCCTCGATGCTCTCGGCTATGAATACAAGGTGATCAAGAGAGAAGGCAATGTTATCGAGTTAAGGGGGGAGAGATTCAGCATAGAGTATTGGGAACCCATAAACATACCCCGGATACGCGGCGACATAGTGATAGTTGATGAAGCAGCAGGAATACCCGTACCTATGTTACATAAGATATGGCGTGCACACAAGAGACTTGTCTTCTCCACAACAATACATGGCTATGAAGGAGCAGGAAGAGGTTTCAGCGTTAGGTTCCTCAAAAAACTAGAAGAAGATAAGAAAACAATACTTTACAAGTACGAAATGACAGAGCCAATAAGGTACAGCGCAGATGACCCTATAGAGAAATGGCAGTTCAAAACACTCCTCCTTGACGCGGAACCCGCCGAACTAACAGAAAAAGATATTGAAGATATAGAGAAAAAGAACCTGGTATATGTCGAGTATGATCCAGAATACCTGTTCAGTAAAGACGGAGAAGAAGAGCTCCGCCAGTTATTCGGAATATACGTCCTAGCCCATTATAGGAATGAGCCCGACGATCTAGGGATGATCGCAGATGCCCCGCATCATATTGTACGAGCAGTAAAGACCAAACACGGCAAGATCGTCTGCGCCTTACAAATAGCGTATGAGGGAAAAATAGATGAAGACTTAGCAAAAGAGCTACTCAAGGGAGGAAAAATACCGGGCAACATAATACCGGACAGGTTTCTAAAGCATGCACGATACATAGACTTCGCCAAGCTATTCGGCCTAAGAATAGTCAGAATAGCAACACACCCTAATGTACAGGGTAAAGGAATAGGGAGCTGGGGCCTCAAAAAAGTCGAAGAAGAAGCTAGAAGTAAAGGATATGACTGGATAGCGGCAGGATTCGGTGTCAATCCAGAGCTCCTTAGATTCTGGATTAAGAACGGCTTCATGCCAGTACATATAAGCCCAGACCGTAATCCTGTCAGCGGCGAGTACACACTGCTCGTAATCAAGCCATTAAGTAAGAATGCAGAGAAAATGGTTACAATGGCAAATAAAGAATTCAAGCTCAAACTCCTAGACAGTCTGCCTATAAATTATCAAGACATGGAAATAGAGGTAGCCCTACAACTACTATCATCGGGAGAGCCCATACTAGATCAGATACCCAGCGATATATTCTCGCCTGTACAGCTAGAACGCCTATGGGTATACTGTATGGGCCCCATGACGTTCGAAGCTGCGGCAGACCTAATGAATAGAATAGCCAAACTACACTGGCTAGTTCCTAAAGACAAGAGACCCGAGCTCTCAAAGATACGGGAAGTCATCCTTGTAGGGAAAGCATTACAGGGTAGAACATGGGAAGAGCTAAGGGAAGAGTACAATGTTCTCTTGAAAGATCTACATGCATTCGCACACGATATAGCTTGCCGCTACTTCAGATTCCTCACAAAACTAGACCCTACAGCCTATGAGCCAGGCATTAAGAATACAGAATATAGCCTAAACATTCTCATCTAGGTCAGCTGTCTCCATCGATAATTCCTGGTCTTTTTTGAGCTGCGCCTCAATGATCTTCTTGATAACTGATGCTGGTAACATAATATCTTCTCTTGTAGCATTATATGGTCCCTTAACAACAATGCCTTTACCATCCACGATGTCTATCTCGTACACTCTCTTATCGTGATCTGTTTGCCTCATCTTCTCTATGATGAGGAATCTTCTAAGATAGCCCCGCATTATCTTCTTCCTAAACCTGATTATACCATCTGCAACATGCTCTATTCCGAATCCAAAGCCCAAGCTAGTTGTTACAGCGTATTGGCTTGTCAACACCATTGTTAGATCCCATTTCGTAAGCCTACGTTTTATCACATAACTATATTTCCTAGCCATGGCTGGCTTATCCAGCCAGAAGGCGCTCATAGAATCTATCACGAGCCTAGCATGTCCGTATCCAAGGGTTCTCTTAGCATCCATGACCTTAGATATTAGTTCTTCAACTGTCAGTTCTCGGAGACTCCAAGGATCACCATGTTCTCCCATTAATGCATCAATAATGATTAGATCTCCTCTGCGCACGGCATCCCTGAATTTAAACCCGAACATTTCTGCTTGTCTTATCACGCTCTCCCTTGATTCTTCGGTTGTAACATAGATGCCTTTTTCGCCATTCCTTATTCCAGCCGCTATGAAGTGTAGGGAGAATATAGTCTTACCTGTGCCGGGCTCTCCGACGACCGCTATGGTGAAACCCTTAGGTATACCGCCTCTAAGCATCCTATCTATTTCTGGAATACCAGTTGTCAGTCTCTCTATCATTTCAACCACCATGAATTACTGATTTAAACTCCCTAATATTGACACTATATCCCGGGAACAATTCTTTCAATACAGAAACCACCTCAGACAATACCTTCTCACAGTACTGCCCGCAGGAGTCCAAATATAGCCTCACAACTATCTCTTTATATCCAGGATAGATATGCACACCTAATACCATGCGTCCTCCATACATTATCCTATAACTATAGGAGTGCCTCGACACATAGATGCCTTTACTTAGTAGTTCAAACACGAATTTATCAAGCAGTTCTCTCCTAATCCACCCCATATAGTGCACCCCATCAATCTATTAAGACCCTTGGATTATACCATTTAATAGAAATGATGTAGCTCGAAAGGGCTGAGAAAACAATACATGATGAGCCCGCGCAGGTCTG
>JAADCY010000116.1 GCA_013154205.1 Thermoproteota archaeon
TTGAAAAATCGAACAAAAATTCACAATTTTGGGGAAAAGGTCTCTATAATGGGTGTTAAATATATTCTTCTAACTAAAGAAGTAGATTATAAGAAATATTCCTTCCTCTTCAATCAGAGCGACCTGAGGCTGGTTTTGGAAACGAGCAACTTCTACGTCTTTAAAAACTTGGACTTCCACGGGTTGGCTTACCTTGATAACGGTTCTGAAGTATTTACAAGAGTCGTGAATCCCGCAAAAGTTCTTGTAAAATCCCCGCCCGGACAGCTGATTTTCACTTGGCAGTACAGCCCGTACTGGCACTTGGATGGAGAAAAACCCTCTCGTTTTTTCGCTGCATGCTCTTTCAGACTTGACAGGCATTACGAGGGCTACGCCGTATACAGCAGGTATTATGTTGTTTTCACATCGTACGCCATTTCTCTTATCTCTCTCCTAACTCTTGTTACCTACTACGCCTACAGAAAGCTGAAACTTTCCTCCTGATACTTTTTGGCAGTGGCGCTAAAATTGTCTCTATGTCTCTCTCGTCAACAACTCCCACTCCGGCTAGAATCAGTACATACAGGGTATATGTCCCTCCCAGTATTGCAAGTGCCGTCAGCCTGCTCCTTGGCCCTATCAGTCCAGCTAAGAAAGCTATGTTAGCAGCAGCAACTTTTATACAGTCACCAAGGCTCACTTTTATTCGGTATTTTGTCGAGTAGTAAATTAACGCTGATACGGCCAGAAATGCAGCCGAAACTGCTACTGCCTCTGCGACACCAACAACTGTTCTATCGAAAATTGTGAATGCGATCATAATCAGTACACCGGCCACCACAGTAATGGCCGGTAGTTTGTAATCCTCAAATGCAACCAGATTGGATACCACTGCGAAGGAGAGAGATGCCAGACCTATGCCAGTCGCCAAAATTCTCAGTACGGTTTCGCTCTCTAGATATTTTAACCCGAAAAACAGCATCAGCCACTGCTTTGGGCTCACGTACATGGACACCGCAAGCGGAAGTATGAACAGTATGACGTACCTGATAGATTTAGCAGCGTAAATTTCCCTGTTGGGGTCGCTGGAAGATGTATAGGAAAATACGACTAGGACGAGAGCAGAGGTGAGAAAGAATATTCCTCTTGCTATTGTGAGTGCGGCGTTAAAGCTTCCTATGACGCTGTTGCTGATGTTAATCAATTTCAAGGCTATAACGTTGAAATTGATAACTGTGGTCAATCCGGTAAATATTACCGCAGCGAATGCACTCTCTTTTAGAAGTCTCTTCAATATCTGTAAATCCAGTGTAAATCTTATACTGACCTTATTTTTTACTGTGCTGAGAAGGTAAACAAGGGAAACAGCCATTCCAGCGAATACACCAGAAAAAGCCCCAAATGCTCCATACCCCAGTACAACCAGTGCCACGGACGAAATAAGCTTTGTAACAGAGTTTATTATGTTTGCAAGTGCTATTTTCGGGAAAAGTTTATGCGCCCTCAAGAACGCGTTTACCGTTGCCAGTAAACCGCCCACTATTAGCGTTGCGGAGATAAGTATACCTATGCTGTATAAACTTGAGGATTTTGCAATAGCTAGGACGGCTGTGGAGAGCAATGCAGCCAGAGCCAAGTTTCCGATGAGTGTCGCATCGAAGATTTTCTGCGATAGTTCTAGATTGCTCGCCATGAGTCTTGTGCCACTCCAGGTAAACGAGTTCTGAAGTAAGACTGCCACTATAAAAAAAGTTGATAAGGCTACACCCAGCACACCAAACTCTGAACGTGTTAGAAGGTTGCCCATCAGCACTTGGTACAGGTAGTTAAATACGCTCGAGATGATTAGAGATGCAAAGATAATGTATCCGTACTTGCTAATCTCCTGTCTTTTACTACGCACGCTTTGGGCTTTTATATCTGGCTTAAATACTTTTGGAAGTCACATCGATTTCCGGAAAAGTTATTTACACACGATCTAGCGCTGCAATGTGCTCGGGAAAGTAGGCGTTCTGCTGCTAGTGCTGGTGTTTGGTACTGTGATTAACCACGGTTCTGTTTTTGTGGACAACAACCATTATCACATAGTTACGATCTTTCCATCAAATAATTTGCTGACTAAGGCTTTGTCGTCCAATAAGTTTGTTGTTGGTTTCAACAGTTATAACAAGGGTTACATAATTCTGGAATTTAACGTTTCACGTGGAAAATACGTGTTAAAGTATAACGTTTCCAAGGTGACGTTCGACAACCCTGTGAAACTGAACATTTATCTGAAAGAGGGTGGTAAATGGGTCCTGCTGAAAAGGGATGTGGCGAGCTTAGGCTGGCACGTTGTTCCAATACCTTATTCGGTGCATGCAGGAGGAAAAATCGTAGTGAAATTTGAATCCTGCGGTTCTGTAAAGAAAGGGGCTGGCGCTTCCTTTATAGACTGTATTAAACTGGTTCCCACGAAAAGTGTGAGCTTCATAGATCTCAAAACCATGCAATTTTACATTGGTGGTAACTGGTACCCCTTAGCCGTATTGGTTCTGGTCGTTCTAACAACCTTCTTTGGAACCTGTCTTCTGTCTGCAACCACTAAGCTGGGTTTGATTACTGGGGCATCTCTCTCAGCGCTGCTGCTCTCTTTAACTTTACTGGGTGGAAATGTCTATGTTTTCTACTACGTGTACCCGTCTGCTTTTTCCTTAATCGTTAGTGCTTTGGTCTACAGCATTATCGCGGCCGTGACTGTTTCTAATCTCGTCAATAAGCTCGGCAAACACACCCAGCACTAGGAAGTAGTAGCTGTAAATAGCTATCCTGTTTGCCTCGCCAGCATTAGCTACTGCAAGCTCGTAAGCCGAAAACGTGAGCAGTATTATGGCACAACCAATGAACACTCTTGGGTCGTACCTTTTCAGCAAATATACTGCGTAAATAGCGAGGGCGGACACCGGGACAATTAGACCCTTCATTTGGAATGTTACCAGACAGGCAATCGAGAGGATGTAGGGTGCAAGAGTTTCCATTTTTATACTCCTGATGTTGTAATCTGAGAACACGACAAATGCTGCCAGCAAGTACATTGTCTCTATAACGTGGACAATACTGAAATTTGCCAGAAGGTATATGGCTGATGCAAATACAATATATCTTGTGTATTCTATGGTTTCGGGAATTACGGCTAGTAGTCCGACCACTCCAAATAAAACACCAAATAACCATTCATGAGTTGAACAGGCAATACACATTCCGACAACATAAGCTAGGCACTTTACGGGCCTCGAGTCAATCTTCACGGGGTTATTGTGGTCTATAAGTTTTTATTACGCTTTCGATTATAATTCTGTGTTAATATCTGTTTACCTAATAATTTTTTATTACGTTGTAATTTGAATATGTTGAAGTTAAAATAGCAAAAGACTTAAATATTCTTTAAATTACTACCTCTTCGAGTGGCGGTGGGGTTAGCCCACCGCAACTTTGCCATGTAATGTGGCAAAGGGGGTTTGGAAAGATGAGTGGTAAAAAAGTAAGTTTGATTGTAACAGCAACAATCGTTCTACTGTGTGCAAT
>JAADCY010000199.1 GCA_013154205.1 Thermoproteota archaeon
GCAACACCTATCAACTGCAAGACTTTCCCCACATGGATAGTCTTACAAACATTATTATTTAACAAATCCCTGTAGTTCTACAGTGGTGGCGATTTTGAAGATAAGAGCACTCACAGTCTTCGCTCCTTTCCCGGCGGAGTGGAGTAAGAGCTCTATAGCCGAGCTATTCGACGAAGCACTCATGAGACTGGGCGAGGTCCAAGACAACCTAAAGAATAGGGGATACGATGTCTGGACTATGAGGGTCTCATTACCTAAGCCTCCCGCAGACGTGTACAAGAGCCTCGTATCGCTCCTGCCCGATCCTCCATGCAACATACCTGTCTCGGTAGGCGGCCTAGAGTTAATGGTAGCCTCACCCAAGCTGGTTGCCGATTTAACGGAGAAAGGATATTATGTACCGCTACATGGCCTAACTCGAAGCCCCTTAGAGGCTTCCAGGGCTGCTAGCAGGATAATCCATGAGGCATCCTCCCGTGACCCGATATTCGCAACATGTATTGGTGTAGCTATACATAACGAGCCTATAAGGACTCCATACTTCCCGGACAGCACAAGCTACGCGATGGGCTGGAGCTTCGGACTAGGCTACCTCTATAATGACTTAATGGAGAGACATATCCGTAAAGAGCTCAGGTTCGAAGACTTTGTTGACATGCTTGAGAGACCATTATCCTTGGTCAGATCTATGGGGTACACGGTCTTCGCTGATCTGAGTCTCTCGCCATGGATGAACGATAGTACGGCAAAACTCATCATGAGTATATCTAAGACAGGATTGTTTGAACCGGGATTCCTCAGCGCTATTCGCTTCGTTAATAAAATCATATCAGAGCTAGCGGCCCATATAGCTTGGGTGACAGGGTTCAATGAGGTAATGCTGCCGTACGCTGAGGATAAAGTATTGGTCGATGAGGGATGCCGGGGCAGGATAAGGGCCCAGGACTTCCTACTAGCCTCAACGGTCTGTATGGCTGGGCCCGATATGCTGGTCGTCCCAGCAGATAGGGATCGGTTGGCGAACTTTATACTTGACACCTATACTGTCTGGCTAACGAAGAAGAGGCCTATGGGGATCAGGGTGATACCGGTAAACGGTAGTCCAGGCTCAAAGGTAAGGCTAGGAAAATTCGGTAGTCCATGCATAATACCCTATAGGTGATAGTCCCGGATGGATGCAAGGTTCAGGTGCCTTATAATATGCGGTAAGAAGTGCTGCACGTTCAATAATATCGAAGATTCACCGCTCATATTCCCTTGGGAGAAGAGATTGTTAGAACGCTTAGCTATGAATAAAGGGATTGGGAGACTTGAGTTCGAGCCCTATGCTGGATATATTTGTGGTAGACGAGCATATGTTCTGCTATACAAATGGATTATTAAGGGTATATGCCCCTTCATATCCGGCTATAAATGCTCCATACATAGGGATAAGCCCCTTGCATGTAAAATGTTCCCATTAATCATAGGCTGGGGTGATAACACTCTACGTGTAAGCGGTAGTTGTCCATGGGTTAACGACAATCTCGACTCGATAAGGAACAGTGATCCACGCAAGACTTTCCCCGACGAGATCCCATATGCCCTGAAAGCCTTCGCTATACTTTCCAGCGCCGATAACGTAGCGAGGAGTAGGGGTTGGAGGAAGACGGTCGGAAAGGAACTCTTAGAGAGTGATGAGATCATTGATATTGATGAAGTGGTTGAAATTAAATAGTAACTACGATAAATAGTTTTTATTAAGAAGGGCCTGATCCACCGAACGTTGATGTATGATGTGGACCGAGGCCTCGCGTAGAGGCCTGGCGCCGATGAAGCAGGCGTTGTAATTATTTTAAGCCCTTATTTTCTCAACACTGTAATGGAGCCGGGTGAAAGATCTATGGAGCAACGCACAATAGAGATCGATAAGACCCTGAAATATGTAAAGCTACGCAGAAAGAAGTATCCTGCTGAAGTAGTCGATGAAAACCATATACACGTTTTCATACCTCTCCGAACCGTTATGAAGATGAAGTTCCTCGACCTTCCATTCAAAACGGTAAATGGAGAGCCTGTGATAATGGAGGTCATGCCACTAGCGGTTATTGAGAAGGAGAGCTACACCTATAAGGTTGAAGGCCTCGAATTCTACGATAATCTCACACTATGGCGTGATGAGGAGAAAGGACATATCTATTTAGAGAAAACAATTACTGGCTATGAATACGCATATAAGGCGTGGATGCCTCTGGGCCTCTATTCCCTCATAGCGGCTAAGCACGCTGAGAAATACGGTTACACAGTAGAGGTGCTACCTGAGGAGAAAATACTGATCATCGAGACAGAGAAGATATTACCCCTTGAATCAAGCGTAAGGGATGCCATTAGTGAAGCTCTCAGGCTTGACAAAGAGACGAGGAAGTTTATATCGAGACTTGAAGACTCTCTTTCACGCCAAGCGCTACGCAGAGTATCGGATAAACTCGGAATAAGCATTGATGAGATCGAGAAAGTGTTGAGAAAACCGGAGAATGCATCAACTACGCCATGAAGTGATGATACATGGAGATATATATCGGTACTAGTGGTTGGATGTATGACTGGAACGAGTGGGGTAATCTGGACTGGTATATAAGGTTCTCAGGACTGAACGCTGTAGAGCTTAACGTTAGTTTTTACAGGTTCCCCTTCCCCAACCAAGTTAGATCCTGGGCCCGTAAATCCGGTAGTCTACGATGGGCTGTCAAGGTCAACCGGATAATAACTCATTATAAGCGGTTAAACACGTCGTCCTACATAACCTTTGAGAAGTTCTTAAGGCTTTTCCAGCCGCTCGACGACGATATCGATTTCTACCTATTACAGCTTCCACCAACATATAGGAAGACCCCCGCAAATATAGATAGGCTCAGGAGATTCGCCGAGAAATTTAGGCTCGGAGAAAGACTCGCGGTGGAGTTCAGGCATCAGAGCTGGTTTAACGACGATACAATTTCTCTCTGTGGAGATCTAGGCTTAACTCTTGTAGGTATTGATAGCCCCATAGGTGTATGGATAAAGAGCAGTAACGGCATCGTATACCTCAGAATGCATGGTAGGAGCTACTGGTATGCACACGAGTATACCGGGGAAGAGCTGAGAGAAGATGCCGAGAAGATCGTTTCTTTAAAGCCTAGAAAAATCTATGTCTTCTTCAATAATAACCACTGGATGCTATCAAATGCTAGGATGATGAAGAAAATACTTGAAGAATCAATACGGTAATCTTGTCTTTCCTGCCGGGCTTAAATCAGATCATACACAATAATATTCTAGGGTGGACGGTTTTGGATGTGACGAAGTATTATAGTGATCCTAGAATACAGGAGGAGATAGCCAAGTACCTTAAGAAGAGATGGGTCGGTATAGAGGGAGAGAATAGGAAATGGGTTCGATGGGAGAACGATAAACCCCTCGTGATAAAAGAGCCAGGGGACGTTTCTCGTATCATTAAGAGGTACGGTTTCATCAAGCCTAGGAGCATCTATGGAACCATAGAGATTTTCAAGAATC
>JAADCY010000260.1 GCA_013154205.1 Thermoproteota archaeon
AGAAAGGCTTAACTTTACGGACAAATCGTGGATGACCAGCAACGCCGCTGACAGGGCCGAGTCGGACTATCTTCTCCCAGCTATTCTTAATTATGTTCATCAAGTACGTCTGGATCACGTCGTCGAGGTTATGTGCTGTTGCTAGAACAGTTCCACCCATCTCTCTAGCTGCTTTATTGAGGAGGTATCTACGGAATACTCCGCAGTAACTGCATGGATGATATGGTAGGCCTTTCTCCCTACCTATCTCTATTATCTCGTCCAACGTGTACCCGAATTCATCCTTGAACCTTACAATCCTGTACTCTACGCCTAGTTCTCCAACTACTCTAAGGAAGTCCTGGATCGCTATTTCTCGGTAGCCCTTTATCCCTTCATCTATTAGGAGGGCCTTGATCGTCCATCCCGGAACGCGTTTTGATAATTTCACTAAGTAGTGCAGTAGAGCTAATGAGTCCTTCCCACCCGAGACAGCGACTATTATTGTTTCTTTCTCGCTGAACATCTTGTACTTCCTAATAGTGCGTCTAACCTTCTTATCGAAATATTCGAGAAAATGCTTCTTACAATAGGCTTTGCCGAGAGCCCTCGAAACATATACTGCCCTACGGCCACAGAAACTACAATTAACCACCAGAGACCACCGGGTACAGGATTATAGTGTCACCATCACTTACTTGTTCATCTTCCGATACAACCTCACCATTCCTAGACACTACGTATTCCTCAGGGCTCAGACCTATCCTCTCCAATACCTCTCTAATGCTAGTTGGATTACTTACCTCGATAATCCATTCCTGATCAGTGTCAACAATCTTTACTTTGACCCTCCCCATCACTACTCCCTTAATTCTCGAATCATACCTCACTCTATAATACATTGTCATTCTCCAAGCTACAAACCGGGATCAGTTATTATAGCGATATTACAGAATATATTTATCGATGACCCAGTAAAGGCGTGATGATGATTTGAAGCCTAAGATAGTTGATGTTGAAGTAAACGATGTAAAGCTTAAAGTTCTCTATAGAAAAGCCAATGTTCCAAACATCGTCTTGCTGCACGGCATGCCTGGCCAGATGAGCAACTGGAAACACGTTATCAGGCTTCTAGAGACAAAGAACTACACGCTTCTAGTGCCGGATATGAGGGGTTATGGCGGCTCTGACAAGCCGGAGAAAGTCAGTATTGATGATTATGTTGAAGACTTGAGACGACTTATGGAGCTATTCGACCTTGATCCCTCATCGACAGTTATTGTAGGCCATAGTTTCGGCTGTGTAGTATCTATGGAATATATTGTGAAATACCATGATATACCTGCAACTATCCTTGTCGGCCCACCCTATGAGATGAAGATGGACATAATGGATAAGATAATTATTCATACACCGCCATCTCTCTGGAAGCCTCTCTTCTTCAAGAATAATCCATTGACGAGAAGATTCTATAGGAAAATATTCTTCAGCCCTAAGACACCCTATACTGTGTTCGAGGAATTCATGAAGGATAATACTGATTATATTGAAGGACTACCGCCCCACGTTTTCAGGTACTCAAAGTACTTCCATGGATGGAAAGCTCCAGAAGAACTGAGAAATTCAAGCGTTAAGGCCGAGATCATCGTAGGCGCAGACGACGTTGTAACGCCTCCGGAGGCAGCGAAGAAGATCAGCCAATTAATACCTGGTGCTAGGCTAATAATTGTTGAAGGGGCAGGGCACATGATCCTTTATGAGAAGCCGGACGTAATAATTTCGTCCATTACGAGAATTGTTAACTCATTATAGATTTTGTTTTTCTATATTTTGACAATGTAATCTATTCATTATAATGAATCTATTATTTTATCAAAATCAAATGTATTAAGTTATGATAAACTATTTAAGCTATTCAGCAATACTATGGATTTCCAGGTGGTACGCATGGTGTATATCACACAGAAGATGCTCAGAGTATTAGAGAACAGGATGGATAAGGGATGGTTTACACTCAACGATGTTAAGGAAATCGTTGGGGGCACTAAGAGAGAACACTTACAAGTATTACTAGACATGTATGTACAGGGCCTCGTAGACATCATGGATACAGACAAGTTCAGAACAACCGATCAAGCCAGGAGGATCCTCGAAATATGGGAGTCCCTAGGAAAACCATCAGCAGACCCATGGATAGACTCAAGAATATATGCTCTGCTCAAAGCAAGTATCGAAGCAGGAGGCTATATACCTGAAAAACTAAGGGGGATCATCGAGGAGAGAGGCCTAGTATTCGAGGGCTCATCAGCTCTAGGAGTCTATGAGGTTATAGAAGCACTAGATTCCATGGAGAAACGACTAGTTATAACTAAAGCTATCGCCGCCGAGATATTATCTGTTCCTGAAGGCCCTGCTGAGAAGAAATTCTATAGTATGGCTAGCTTCCTAGACTCGCTGGAGGCTATGGGGCTGATAGTGAAGTCTATTCCTTATGGCCACTATATGGCGTTAACAAAGCCCGCTAGAATACTAAGATCAGCTTTTAGAGAGTTGAATATTGATGCACCCGTACCCGTTCTTCTTAATCGTACAATATATGATGCACTAGTCAAACTAGAGAATGGCGAGAAAATACCTGACGATATCCGTGAGATCATTGGGAAGATAGGCTAT
The DNA here is from genome assembly GCA_013154205.1 of Thermoproteota archaeon. GTDB lineage: Archaea > Thermoproteota > Thermoprotei_A > Sulfolobales > Desulfurococcaceae > JAADCY01. Next base: position 2,653 of record JAADCY010000260.1, read on the forward strand.
GTATCAGGCACGGGAGCGCTCACAAAAGCCGCGAGACAAGTTATGAGGGCGTGGAGACTTATCAGTCATCCAGAAGAAACACCTCCTTATAGTATCTCGGCCATAGAACTATTGTTACTGAGAAAGATCGTTGAGCAGTGGGAGAAAGTAAAGAGCAATCCCGAGGAAGCGCCGACTCTGAAAAAGCTTAAGCAGAGGCTCGAGAACGAGTGGAGCGGCGAATACTATAGCATAACTCTGACACTATACCATCTAGAATCAATGGGTCTTGTCGAACGTATAGAGTTTAACAAGCGTGAAACGTTTAAGACAACGAGATATGCCGATGAAATCCTAAGGGCAAGCCAGTCCAGACCAGTAACTGTTCTAGCTTCGCGGAGCCTCATAGAAGCTGATGCTGGTCGTGGGCCATTAGAGGAATGGATAGGGATTGCCAGGGATCAAGGAGTAGTGGGGTCGGGTGGTCCTACAAAATATGGATTAGCGCTTCAGAAAGCATCGAGAAGTGCTACGAAGAGCTTGTTCTTGACAGGCTTGGAGGCACTGATTATTAGGAGGCTCCCTGTGGGTAAAAGCCTGCCTAGAAACATGATCATAGACTCGTTTAAACGCTATGGTGAAGATATTAGCATGGCACTAGACAAGCTGGAGACAAGGGGCTACGTAAAGACAACACCGGTAGGGTATATTGTGCTTACAGAAATTGGTGAGCTATTAAAACAAGTACTAATGGGTATGGAGAAAGGAATTGCTACGCCGATATATCCTCCGCTGATAAAAGTGTTGAAGAAAGTCCGAGAGATCGGTACAGATGATGTTGCTAGACTAGTTAATGAGACCAAGCTAGACATAGATACCGTGAAGACGGCGCTGAT
>JAADCY010000022.1 GCA_013154205.1 Thermoproteota archaeon
TCGGCCGAGGCTCTGTTGATAAGGAAGATAGTCGGCTATCTGCGGGCACCCGGCAGGTACCGGGGCGGTGGGCGTATAGATTCGGTCAGGGTGGCCGATGTCATCGCTTGGGATATTGTCGCCTACGCTTCATTTCTCAATTACTTGCGCTGGAGGGGGGTGGAGAGGTTTCGCGAGGAATTCACGTGCGGGTACTGGTAGTCTATGGGGGGCTTAGGCCCCCCGTTTTTCCTTAGGAAGTATCAGTGCTGGGGTTTGGGAGTCTTTAAGGATGTGGAATGCGCCTTTTAAACCACAAACCACTATAAACTTAAAGGCGCGGCAGAGAATAAGGGGACATTCGCCGTTAATGGAGGGAAGTAATGAAATATAGACTCGTATTTGCTGTTATGGTACTTCTGTACTCATCTTCCATGCTCGTGATACCACTGTTCTACAAGGAGCTAATAGATACGGTTATATACGACAAAGTCTTTATAAAAGCCCTCCTGTTTGCGGGTGGTATACTCTTCGCCGCCGTGGGCTCATCCGCCCTTGAACATCTTGGTAATTACTTCAGGACGAAGTTATACCTTGAAACGGCCAAGGAAAAGATAATTCAAAACATGGAAAGATTTTATCGTATAGATTCTCAAAGGGCAAGGGAGGAAGGCAGGTACTTGAACCTCATATTCAACACATCAACGGATATGGCCCTAAAAGAGGTGCAACTTTTCCATAAGCTGTTGAGCACTATATTCGGTGGAATATTTATGATATCCGTGGGAACATATCTATCTCCCAGAATGTTTATCCTTAGCGTGATAATATTTGTACCGGTCTTCTCGGTCGTTAATTATCTGTCAAAGTATATCAATATTACGAAAAGCAGGGAAATTGACAGTAAGTTGAGGTTTAAAAACCATCTAATAAGCGTATTGAGGTCCTTTAAACTCTGGAGAATCGTAGGATTGAGGAGCTCCTACATTTCAAGCCACTTTGATAGATTTAAATCGCAATACTTAAAATTTGAAGCGACACTTTCAATTATTTCTAATATATCGTGGTTTTTATATCAGGGTGTATATGTCTTCATTATTCTTGTTGGTGGGTATATGGTTCTAAAAAATAACCTATCTATAAGCTCCCTTTTGGCAATGATCTATCTTGTCAGAAGATACGGCGATATTTTTTCAGATATAACTTCTCTTATACCGTCATACAGAGAAATTCAGGCTTATAACGATAAATTGCGGGAAGATCTAACACCATTACAGGAATATCGCACATTCGGAGAGTATATAGAGTGCAGAGGTATAGACGTTTCTTATGGTAAAAGGAAAGTGCTGGAGGATTTCAACTTTACAGCTAAAAGTTCGGATAAAATACTTATAACCGGGCCTAACGGCTCGGGAAAAACGACTTTGGCTCATATCATATCGGGGAATTTAAAGCCTTTGAAGGGAGAGGTTATTACACCACCAAGGGTGTCCTCTCTTATTCTACCCCTTCATCTTCCTCCTGTAAGGGTTAAGGATGTTGTTGATTCAGAAGCTTTAAAACGGTACGGTCTGGATGTTGTGGGGGAGAATCTCTGTGTGGAACTTTCTATGGGGCAAAAACGAATAGTTGGAATTTTGATAGTACTATCAAAGGATGCCGATGCATATATCTTTGACGAACCTTTGGCAAATTTGGATGAGGTTATGCAAAAGAGGATGTTTAATCTTATCCAAGTAAAAACTGCCGATAAAATCCTAATAATCATACAACATACCAAAGATGTTTTCTTTAAAGATTTTAAGGAGGTGAGAGTTGCTTAAAACTCTAAGGAAATCCTTAATCTTTATACTCCCGTTAGTTCTGATAAACTTTGTGATGGGTATGGTGGAGGTTTATTTCCCAATTCTGGAAGGTTCCATCACCGACACCTTATACGCTCACGATGGGGCGGGATTTTTGAAATACTCCGTAGCTTTTCTGTTACTGCTCGTTTTGTATCCGTTAATTTATGTGTTCGTTGATTTTGCGGCATATTTTGTTAAAATCCGGATATTGGAAAAGGAAATGTTCAACAACTTGGATTTTATATTTTATAAAGATATTAGGACTTTGGAGAATGCGGGATACGTTGCTTCAAGGATATACGACGATTTGGACGCTGGCCTTGAGGATTTCATCATCTTCTTAACTGGATTGTTTTATATAGCTGGTGTAGTCGTTAATGGCACGATAACCATATTAAGAACGCACTTTTTTCTTTCAACAATATTCATCATAAGTGTATTCATCGTTAATATTTTTGCGGCAAGGATGCATGGAACCCTTTATAGATTAGCAGAGAAAGTGAGCGAATCGGAGGGTTTCCTCAAAGGGATAATACTGGATTTTGTAAAATCCTATCAGGTAATTAGGAACTTGCTTGGCTTCCATGGAGTCATAAGGAATCGTTTGATTGATTATATAAACAAAACTTTTGGAACGATACTTAAACTTAAAACTCGTAGCTTTGTTATTGCCCATGCCGGAAGTACCTTGAACTACGTGATCATGTTCGCGTTTATAAGTTTGGGGAGTTTTGAGGTCCTAAAAGGTAGACTAACTCTTGGGGAGTTCATAACTTTTATAGGTACCATCGGCCTAATATCAAGGTACATAGGAACCGGTCTATCCCTACTTCCAGAGATGGTGAAGTCTTGGAAATATATGGAAAGGTTTTACGAATTCGTTAAACTTAGGGAGACCGATTATTACGTGGTGGGAGAAAATATACTCGTTGAAAATCTGAAGGTATCTTACGGTGATAGGGTCGTGCTTAATGGCATTACGGCAACGATAAAGAAAGGTGAAAGGGTGCTTATAAAAGGAAGGAATGGCACGGGTAAGACAACCTTTGCCAACGTAATATCGGGGATATTGAAACCCGATGCCGGGAAGGTAATACTACCTAAAACCGTATCCTCGCTTACACAACCTGTTGAATTCCCCGATGTTAAGATTGAGGATCTTGTAGATGATGAAACGTTAAAGGAGTTTAAACTTGAAACACTTAAGGATAAGATAGCCAGCACTTTATCCGCTGGACAGAGGCAGAAGTTAGCGGTAGCAATCGCACTATCAAAGGATGCCGACGCCTATATACTTGATGAACCGCTTGCGAATATCTCTCCCGATGATCGTAAATTCTTTAAGGATAAGATCCTATCCAAAACCGAGGGCAAAACTCTAATTGTTATATCGCACGGAAGATATTTTGACGATGAAGGGTTTAAGATTTTAAAATTTGATGGATAGAAACGTTTGAATGAGCGCTGGAATCCGAGACTGTGGAGATGGTTATTAATCGGTATGCTGGAAACTTCCTACAGGTGCGGCGGGTACATCTGGGAGGATGTCTATCTATCCTTCCCCTCTCTGGCCGAGGGAGCCGACCCCGCCGTCATAGACTCGGCCGAGGCTCTGTTGATAAGGAAGATAGTCGGCTATCTGCGGGCACCCGGCAGGTACCGGGGCGGTGGGCG
>JAADCY010000146.1 GCA_013154205.1 Thermoproteota archaeon
ATATATCGTAGCTCTGTGTTATTGAGGCATTACCTATGTTTACTATTCCTACGGTTTCTAGGCTTCCATTGTAAGTGAAGAATATATTATAATATTGATTTGTGTAGAATGGTTCATAAATTGCTGTAACTACGAAATTGGTTGTGCCATTATATGTGTTTGTTTCTCCAGCAAGTTTTGTATTATACCATAATGAGAATGAGTTAGCACCTAACCCTACGTAGCCTTTGCCAAATATTGCGTTGCCATAGTTTCCAGTTACGTTATATGCCTTGATACCCGCAACTACGCCTAGTGTTGAAAAGTCTAATGTGTTTCCACCGAAGTCAATAGTGCTACTACTGGTGTTATAGAAATATGCATTGTATAGGTGTGGTGCTATTATTGTTCCCGGCTCGATGGTTGCCGTGGTGTTTAGGGCTGTGTAGGTTTGTGTTGTGTCTAGCTGTATCTGTGTTTTGGTGCCTGGTGTTCCGGCTGGTGGGGTTATGTCGATTACGGTTGTTGGGTAGGCGGGTTCTACACGGTACTGTGTGTATGGGTTTTGTTGGCCGTAGAGCATGTAGATGGTGTTTATGCCTGGGTCTAGCTCTACGTCTACAAGTATGTCTGCTCTTTCTAGTGTTTTGTTGAAGTATAGTATATCGTAGTAGAGCGGGTTGCCGTTCTTGTCTAGGAAGTATATGTCGTTTCCGTCGATGATGTTGTTCCATGCCCCGAAGTTCGTGCCTGTGAGGCGGAGGAGCACCCATCCCTTATAGGTACCGGTGCTGTATAGCTGGATCATCGAGCCGGTCTTACCGAACCTTATGAGCCAGAGGCAGAACACGCCGGGTGTGTAGCTCTTGTTGAGCATCATCTCACCGTTCAGGTAGTCGAGGCTGTTGAGGATGGCGTGGCTACCGGTGTAGATCCATAGGCCCGAGTCGTAGTCGAAGTCGTCGTAGGCCGGGAACAATGGTACGGAGCCGCCCGGCGTGGCTATGTAGTCGCTGTACGGGTTGCCTCCGCCGTAGAACAGCGTGTATGTTTTCGACGCTATGCTTCCGTCGGCCCAGACGGCTAGGGGCGGGTTGGTTGAGAACAGGTAGCTGTAGTATGGGTGTCCCTGCTGGTCTACCACGTAGAAGTTGTTCACGGTTACTAGGCCGGGCTGGCTCACGTTGAAGGGTGCGGCGAAGACGCCTACGCCGCCGTACATCGTGGTGGGCATCCAGACCGATACGAGGTTGAACTCGGTGCCGCCCGCCGTGCCGGCGGCTACTGGTACTAGTAGGCCGCCAATTATCATGTAGATAAGCGTGACTATGAATAAGCCGTATAGGAGCTCATAGGCTAGACGGTCTATACGCATATCTACTCTCCCCTATATAACATATAGGATACAATATATTCTTATTTATGACCTTCCCGTCCGGAATAGTCATACATAAGTATGTTGGTGTCATCAATAATATTTATAGGAGAAAGTATAAGTGCTGGGTGCATAGTATTGGCTACCACTGTCACGAATATTGTTTCACGTGTTGTTGTCCGGAGGCTGGGCGGTAACCCGCCGCGCTTTGTGGCCACACGGTATGTCACATATAATATTACGAAGTATGCTAGTGCTCCTAAGATGATTATCAGCACGCTTATCACGAACGTTATATCTAAGATAACGGCTGTTAAGATAAACTATTATCTCGGCTCCGACATCTATACGAGCATCACGATACCCACCAGTATAACGACCACGAAGCCCGTCACGCATATTGTGACTAAGATTGTGAGCCAGCCCGGTACAGGTGGTTCATCGTCCTCGCAGAGCACATCGGGGACGGGGACGAGACAGCATAGGGGTACAGCCATACCCACATAACGGGGGTGAACATGTATGAGTATGTTGGCCGAGCTCCGTAAAGCCCTTGAAAAACTCATGAGCACGAGGCAGACCGTCACGAATACTGGGGAGACCGTTAGGGTGACCGGGTACACGCCGAGCGGTAGCCTCAGCAACCAAGATCTAGCCTCAAGCATAAACACGTTGGCCGAGAAAATAGCGGGTCAGCTAGCGAAGCTCTATGAGAACCCCGACCTCAACGGGTTCAACAACCTGGAGCAGTGGCTGTCAAGCCTCCGCTCCCGCAACCCCTACCAGTACGAGCTCCTCATCAAGACTGTATCGCATCTCGTGAGCGGGAAGCCCTACTACACGGTCTGGGAGACACTGATAACGACCGGTGACCCGCATCAGGCCTATAATGTTGCTAAGGGGATCAAGGAGCGTTTGAAGAAGATGGAGAGTGTTAAGAAGCTTGAGAAGATACTGCCGCCGCAGGAGATCAAGATGGTTGTGAACAGTAAGGGAGAGGTAGACCCGGAGAAGCTGGCGGAGCTGATTAAGAAGCGTATTGAGAGCATGCTGTACCGGCATAAGGGTATGATTAATGAGCAGAGCCTTATGCAGGGCTTAGAAGAGGTGCGTAAGCTTATACATATTGGTGTGAGCATGGCTGGTGACCGTAAAGAGGCTTGGAAGACCATTATTGAGAAGGTGGGCGGACGTGAGGCTGGTGCTGGTAAGCTCCAGCTCATCTTGAAGCGTGTAGCGATGGGTGATATGAAGACGGCTTTGAAGATGATCACTAGTATGAGCCACGGCAAGCCCACAGCAGTATCGGCAAAACAGAGTTCGCAGGAGCTACACATGGCTGTCCATGGCGGGAAAAAAGAGGAAAACAGTAGTGGTGAGTCCAGTAATTTTCGTTCTCATGTGGCTGAACGCATAGTCAATATGGCTAAGAATATTGAGAAACCGCCTATGGTTAAAAAGCCTATAAGCATGGCCTAGGTGGTTAGAACCAATAAGCGTTTTTTACCCCGTTGCCTCTCCCTCCTCATAACACGTATATGGCCCGAGAAATCCACGTAGACTATTTCCTCGGGCGTGATACGTATAAGCCTACGGACTAGGAGCTCCTTCCCATCCACTAGTATTCTGAGTACCCGTGGCCCAATACCAGTGGTTTGTCCTTGTTTCTGCCTCTTCCTATGCAGTAGCCCGAGAACCATAGTGTCTCACCTCTTCTTGATATGGATGCTGTAGACAAGTAGTACGGCTATGACTATCAATGCCCCAATAATAAATGTTGGAGCCAATGCTGAGGTAGCCGTGTTCTCGTAGCTGTTCACGGGCTGTGTGCCGAAGGCGGTGGCCATGTAGTCGCTTGCCACATGGATGCTGGAGACAATTATGTCTGCTAATAGTATCAGGGCTATTATTATGAAGCCGGCCACTATAGCGTATAGTATCGGTTTGAGCATGGCTACCACCCGGAGCTAGTTCTTTCACGTATGCTACTGGCAACTATTAATGCGTATAGTATGAACACTATACCGCCTATTACTCCTACGAACATCGCCCATATTAGTGGGCCGTTGGGGTTGAAGCCGGGCAGTGGCTTTATCCCGACGAGGCTGAACACGTGCCATATACCGTTATTTGCTGTGGCTACTAGGTCTATTATTGCTCCAGCTATGATTGTCAGTATTATGAGTATTATTATCCATATTATCCTCAAATCTACACCCTCCCCCTATACTATATTTTCTAGAACCACGTATTTAATGATGAGGCTAAAGAGCTACGATGAGTCACGCTTATATATTGTGTTTGTACGATACTATTCTTGAACAACGAATCGTATTCGGGGTATGAATCATGGCCAGAATACACAAGACCAGGTACACACGTGCCGAGTGGCAGAGAATCTTCGCCCAAGCAGTAAGATACTGTGCAGAACTAAGGAGAACCGGTAAGATCGGGCCCCACGAGTACAGAGAGTGTATAAGCAGACAGCTCAGAGCCCACGAGTAACCAGGGGCCCGGTCTTACCGGCCACTACTCTATTAAAAATAATTGTTTTTTATGCCTAGAACCTTTTCTCCCTCCTAACACACAGTATCACAGGATAGATCACAGCTCTTATTGTTAAGGGGCATAGGAGCCAGCACATGTGGTGGTAAAACAACGGTGATAGACACGTATTCGTAAGTGGCGCCTGATAATAATCTACCAGGTTAGCCGCTAACGTGACAATGACTAGGAATACAATGCTTTTCTTACCCCGTCTCAATATATCGGGCTTCATTACTAGGGCTATCCATGGTGTCCATAGCTTCATATGTATGAGGTAGCCGGGGAGGCTCCACGACCTTATAATATTGTCTAGCTCGCGGTAGTCGGCTATCCATTCCGTGTAGAATGCTCCGGCTAGTAGGTAGTGGCCTAGGCTTGAGCGCCACAGGTATATTGAGAGTATGGTTGCCCCTATGAGGTAGAACAGTATCGGCGGGGTACCTCCCCTATCCACATAGTATGTCGTGTTGCGAATGGCTAGTATGGCGGCTAGTACTGTCGGGTAGAGTATTTTCACCGCCTGTGTTACACGGTAGCTAGGCTTGACGAGGTAGGTTGTCACGAAGCCGAGCACCAGCACCGTGTATATGCCTATGTCTTCCAGCAACGGGATCGCTCCGGGCAGGCTCCATGAGAGCACTGGTACCTCGTAGAGCAGGTAGCTGGTACTAAACATCAATGCCAGCACGGGTAGATAGTCCCGGAAGCGGCGTCCATGGAAGAACCGTGCCCCCACATATATCATTACTAGTGCAACCAAGCTCATAATGTTTACCATGACGCCGTAGACGAAGAGACGGTCTACCATGCCGATGCACCCGCGAACAGTCTTACTACCTCGCCCGTCGAGCGGGCCACATGCTTCCTCATCTTTTTCCACACGCTTGGATGGTAGCGGTTATATGGGTGTATCCACCGCCTATCAAGGAGCACCATTATGTGTTTCTGTGTACGCATACGGTTGTAGCGGTAGAGGCTCTGCAGGTTAGCCGCGTCGCGTTGCTCCATATAGTATTTAGACACGGCGTCAGCGTCCACATTTCCCATCATCATCAGTATCCCAGGGTTAATATCTTGAGGCATGCCGCCCTGGTAGAACGCTATGACTACGGGTATGTCACGCCCTAGGTTCTTGTTGATTATGCTTACCCCACGGTACCATTTCCCCTTAGGCACTAGGATATAGACGTTGGCGTGGGGGCTTGGGAGATGGTCATGTGTTTCGCTTGATACTTTGAAGCCTACCTCTACTAGGCGCTCATAGAGGTGTTGGGCGTGGTTCTTGTTTTTTGCTACTATGCCTACTGCCCCATATTCCTCTACGGCTTTCTCTACGAGGTCTAGTGTTAGGCCGGTATAGTCTTGGGCGTGTGTGGAGGGTATTATCTTGTTGTAGAGTATAACTGTGTCTTGTACGCTCCGTGGTTTTAGCCGGACATAGGGTATTGAGCCGTATATGGTCTCCATGACGCTGTATAGTGTGCGGGGGAGTGTGGCGCTTATCAGTATGCTGTTCATGTAGAGCCTTAAGGTGTCGGGCCGGGGGTATAGGTAGTGGTTTACCCGTATGTAGAAGCGTTTCAGCCTTTCATAGACCTCGGGGTATTCTTTCTTAAGTAGCAAGGCTTCCTCGACCGGTATAGCATGGCTTAATGTTTCCAAATAGTCCTCGGCCTCGTCGAATATGATGGTGTACCTCATCTTGGAGCCCATAGCGAGCAGGGCCGTGAACAATGATAGCGTATGTGTTGAGACCACCAATCTTGTGTCGTCGCGGAGCTCGACATAGTTTTTCAGAGAAGCCACGTGTTTACGGTAGTGGCATGGCTCCCCGCTCTCAATATGTTGTTGGAGCGCTACGTGATAGGATAGATTCTTATACTCGCTTGTCTCCTTCAACCGTTTCTGCAGTGCCTCGCATACTTCGTCGTGGGCGTGCTGTATGAACACCTTATCCATGCCTATGAGCTCATTCATCCACACATCGGCTACGAAGTCCCGTAGCTTTCTCAGTGGGGCGGCATAGATGTATAGTACCCGGGGACGTTCTTTCTCCACGGCTTTCTTGACAAGGCTCAGCGTGTGTTTTGTCTTGCCGCCACCGAAGAAGCCTAGTACTAGGCCTTTGAGCTCGCCGTACACTATGCCGTACAGTGCCTTGGGTGCTCGCTGGATCACTGCTTGGCACCGGTGATCCTTGATAGGATGCTGTAGACCGTGTCACGGGTTATGATCATGAGCTTCTTGGCTAGCTGGTACCTTGCTATCTGGGCCATGGCTTCCCGTGTGTCACGTAGGCTCTGTACTAGTAGTTCTCCGTTCTCGGTCTTGGCCACGTATAGGAGCTGTGGATATGTGATGGTCTCCGTGAAGTAGCTGGGAGGTAGCAACCGCTGGATCACCATGTCACGGGTTCCGATTGTTAGGAACGGGTAGATGTCGAAGAGCCTGTGCATACTGGTTACTAGGTTGAATACACGGTGCAGTACTAGGGTGTCGGTGACGTATTTCCAGTCGAGATAGTGTTGCTCGTAATCATAGTGCTGGCCGGTCTTGAGGAACTTGGCTGTGAGGTACTGTATCTTGTAGGTGTGTCGTAGGTAGTGGTTGAGTGGTTCTTCGAGGCTTAGGTCTATTAGGCGTTTATACATGTAGAGCATGAACACGACGGCTTTTCCGGGCGTTAGGTTTTCGGGTATCGGTATGTTAAGGCTTGTGATGATTATGGGTTCTGGGTTCGTCATTGTTTTGAGACGGTATCCGTAGAGCATTAGCTGGGCGTCTATCCACGGCTTTATCTTTGATAGGGGCTGTGGCTCGCCCTGCTCCACATACTTATCCCTTACACTATCCGGTATCTTGTGCTGAGATACTATCAAGTGGTCTAGTGGTTCCAGGGGATACGTCCTTGGATCCTCTACTACCTCGTCCTCCACATCCACGACAAAGGGGACGATTAGGAAGCCGTTTACCCCGTCCAAGGTATAGGCGGTAGCGGCTCCCCCGTATATCCTCTTATAGCCACGTACACGACTAATACAGTAGGCATAGTCGTCACGGATGACCAAATAGTATGTGTTGCCACGATACAGCATCACTGGCTACCAGCCTCTCCAAGCTTTTCTAGATACAGTGCTATCCGACGCTTGACCTCATCAGCCGTGATGCCCCTTTCATCCGCGTACTTCTGTATCCTCTCAACGATCTCCTCGCCCAGCGCCTTATCCTTTGTTTTCTGGAACTGGATTATCATGTCCGCTATGATCTTTATCTCCGGATCACGCTCAACTGGGTATTCCTCGGAACCACCGCTATCTACCACGCTATCCACAGAGCTACCAGTATCCTCGTCGGTTTTCTCCTCCTCGTGCTCATGGCTATCCACACTGCTATCCAGACTACTAGCTATCAGCTCCGAGTCCTCCCCAGACACCAATGGCTCCCCGCTTACCTCTTCCTCCTCCTTCTGCTCGACCACGAACTTGAACGGGAACAACGCCACGTCCACGAGAACACGTCGTGTACCTAGCCCGTAGGGTGCTGAGAGGGGCACCATGATCATCTTGGCCCTAACGGTTACGGGGCCGCGGAAGCCCTGCCTTATAGCGTCCGCGTAGAGCTCGTTGAGATAACTGGCCAAGTCCTGAGCATTAGTTGTGCCACGTACATAGTTTACATAGATTATTGTCTCGGGCTGGAAAACACGGAGAAACGGGGATCCATCCACGGCGTTCTCGGGGTAAAATGTTTCAAGCACGTTTATTTCGAGCTTGGAGAAACGTGTGCTTATCTCGCAGAGGTAATGCGGTATTTTCTCGGGCTCCACATACTCGATCTTCTCCACATCAATAATACGTGTGCCCACCACGACAGCATAGAGCCTTGGTATCTTGTTCTCACTATGAGCCTCCAATATGAGATCGTATAGGTCTGGCTGGGCGATATACTGCATGGCGTTCTCAAAAGCAATAACCACGTTGAAAGGCCTTGTATCAATAATGGTTAGGACACGTTTACGGGCGTTACGGGGATATTGTTTCTGCTTAGAGACCACGCCTTGGGGCGTTATGGCTTCTCGCTTGAACGGCATAGTGTCACCCCATGGGTTATTCCTGGTCTAGGAGCTTCTTGCGGATGAGCTCGGCCCATGAACGAGCGCCTACCCGGTGCTTGAGCCGTAGGAGCTTGAAATACTCTTCCTCGTCTAGGTCTCGGACTATGATGGTCTTGCTCACGGCTTCCACCCAAGGAGTGATAGTGATTCAGTGTTTCACCGTATCATAATATAGGCTCCCAGACAATATATAAACCTGAGATAACCAAGGGTTCACAACCCACATTTCCACTGGAGAAAAGCCACGCTTAAATAACAAAGAAAAACAAACAAATAAACGGTGAAACAATGACAACCATATTCAAACCAGCAGATAAAAAACTACCATACCAGTACGAGGCCGAATTCAACTCAAAAACACAAATAAAAACCAGATACGGCTACGGCCTTAGATTCCTAGAGCTATGGTTCCCGAAAAACATGGATCTAGAGACCGTGAAATACTATGTAGCATATATAGGCAACTACCTAGCAAAACATGGCATAGACAGTTATGCCTCAATATATGTTCCAAACAAATACGGTTTCCGCAGAGTATTATTCAGTCTCAACTGGCCTAAAGGAGTACGTGGTCTCAACAAAATAGTATATGATATTTTGAGAAAACTGAAAGAAAAGGGTGTCAAGGGAGAGTTTACAGCAGTAGACTATCATAGCTGGTCAGGGCAAAAAGTTTTGTATAGTACGTGGTGATAGCCGTGCAGGTACTGGTTCGTAAGCCTATAAATACGCAGTATAAGGCCCAGATACCCCGTCAAGCCGATATACGCTTTCTCGGCCAAGTATATCTCGACCCAGAAACCGTGGCGGAGACCCCGGACGGAAAAATAGTCGTAGTAGCTCTACCGGTCGATACCCAGGGCGTGAACAAGCCACGTAGCATCTACTACCTCGTCATAGACCTAGACACACTGGCCGAGAAAGGTATAGACAAAGCAGTAGTGGACAAGGGAAGCCTATCCACAGATCCCCTCGAAGCTCTCAAGAAATACATGAGAATACTAAAGAAATACCAAGCTACACCTCCACGTAGACTCGTAGATATCTATGAGCTGAGCCGTATGGTGCCCCGCACACAGAGCATCACCATGATGCCGAGCCGTACCGCCCTAGAGTACGCGATACTCTTCAACAGCAGTGGACACCAGTATGGTGAATCCGAGGGCTTCCTAGACACGATACGTGACACCCTAGCCCTCATGAGGGGAGAACCACTACTGAAACCAGAGCTCCTACGCCACGAGAACGGCATAACATGGATCGTGACACCGGGAGCAAAGGCCCCGTTCCTAGGTGCCACGGACTTCCTAGAAGCAGTAGAAAAGCTCGGAAAACTAGAACCACTAGAACTACCCGGGCGCGGCAAGGGATACCTATCCGTTGTCAAAGCCCTCAGAGAGCGGGGACGTGACCTAGGCGGGTGGAGCAACATAGTGGCAAAATGGATACAGCTCGTCGGTAAACCATTAAAGGCCTATATACTGTACACGGAGAAGCCCGGCCTATACCCCGAGTACTTGGTGCTGGTAGGAAAGAATGGGAAAACACTATTGGTTAAAACATGGAAAACACTAGGATGGTGATTGGATATGACAGGCGTAACTTATGCGGATGATTTCATAGTTGATACATCAGAATATAATACATCTAGAGTTAAATCGAAATCTAGAACACCAATAGATTATATACGTTTATCACCACCAATTGCAAACAATATAGTTGTTCAACCATACATTGTTTATAATGAAGTTTATAATGAACTAAAAAGACATGGATTTCCTCCAATAATGGTGTGGAGACAAATAGACAAATAAAGAAATATGAAAACGATAGGGATATTAAAGATAGCGGAAAAACTCAGTGAAAAAGGAATAAAAGTAAGTGAAGCAACTGTATATCGTATAATAAAAACATTATGAGGATAGTTTAACAACAATATCATCCAGGTCAGTTCTTATAACCTTATTTTTTAAAATTGCTTGCATTATTGCTTGCATTGCTATATTTATTGCTGTATCCTTGTCAAGTTTGTCAAGTACTGGTAACTCTAGTAGTCTATCCTTTGTTTCTTCATCAACTTCAATGGTGATTCCAACTTTGGCTATTATTTTTCTGTTGTCTTGGTTTTTATTCTCTTTTTTATTCTCTATCTCTACTGTTTTTGTTTTCTCCTCTTTCTCCTCTAGATCTTTTAACTCCTCATATAGTTTTTTAAACTCCTCTTTAAGTTTCTGCTCATGGACTTCCTCTATTTTTGTTTTTAATTCATACTTAAATTCTCTTATTATATTATTGTACTCTATGATTACATATTTTTTCGGTAATAATCTGTAACCTTTTACAAAACTATAGAATTCACCACCACCATGCTGGCAACAGAAGTAAGGACAAAGTACGTCATCCTCCTTACATTCATCACAAAGATTCTTCTCACACCTTTCTGTCGATTTCAATAATGCAAATCCGTAGTGTAGGCCAATCGAAGTACACTTACCTACGTATTTTGGCGGTACAGTACCTGGTGGTGCCACTATGATGTCATCGTAGTCGAAACGTCCACACGTTATTTTGTCGTCTGCCAACTCGAAATATCTTTTAGCGATGTTAAAAAGCCGGTCATACTTTTCGCATCTCTCAGCAATTTTAGCAATTTCTTCTCTATTTATTACAATATTACGAATACTGAATAGTTGGCTGATAACAAAATCAATAACGGTTTTAGGGTTTTGGATATTTTGAATTGGAATTCGGTTACCATATAATGATATATATAATTGATTAACAATAAGATCAAGAAGATTATTAAGATCCTTGGAGTTAGAGTTTGAGTTTTTAGAGTTTTGTACCCTTTTCACGTTTTTCACCATTTCTAGTTATATATCTAGAAAGATATAAAAAGATTAACTATATAGATGCTCCAAGAACTATATAGGCAGTACCTTCTCTACCAGTAACGGCTCATGAGCCAATATATACTGTGCTATAGCCCTCCTGATAGCCTCGCCAACACTAATACCCTGCCTTCTAGCCAACCGGTACAACCGCTCCATGAGCTCCTCCGTAGCCTTAAACGTGTAAACCCTCATCTCCCTAGCATGTCGTGTGATCTTAAACGGGTTTTTACCCATGTTTTTCTCGACATAATAGGCTGTCAGCATCGCCAGAGCGGCGATCGTCTTTGTACTATGTACTGATAACGTGCGACGTATAATATTGATTAGCTCTATCTCTCTCCTATTATTATATGATGATAAATATATATCATGCGTACTACCATCATGATATCCTGGATCATATATTTGTTCACCATATATATCATGGAGAGCTTCTATTATGTATTTCAAGCCGTAGCGTAGATAGTGTCTATAGCCGAAGCTGTCACCGGCCTCGTAGTTGAAAAAACTAGTTATTTTTGCCGGAAGCGGTATGCGCATGTATGGTTTGTCTAAATTATATTTCATCTAGACCACCAGTTTCACGTCTATACCCTTGCCCGGCACACGTCCCTGTCCCTGTGTCTTGTATATTCTTACCTCGAATAATTTGGTCTGCGGCGGATAGCGGCGCGATATATTAGCGTAGACACCGCATATGGTTTCCTGTCCGGGCACTACTCGTTCCCGTAGCGTTATCCATTTCTCCTTGACCGCAAACCTTGACTTACCGCCGAACGGTAGTAGTTCGAAGTCGCTCTTCACGTTCTTGCCGAACGGACTGCTGGGCTGGTCTATTACTAATACCTGTGCTTTGGCCACGTTAGCGAATATCTTGAGCTTCATTGCTAGCTGTGTCAGTATGCTCAGTATCCTTCCACGCTCATCCATAGATGCGACCGCGAATTTCTGGAATATTGGGAACCCGATGCTGTCTATTATGTAGAGGTCGAAAGTCTTGCTGTAGATATCCCCGTTGCTCAGCGGAGGCTTGGCGTGTTCTTTCTTGGTGCTTGGATCCGCTATTTTCTGCACTAGGTTGATGAAGGTGTCCGGGTTAGGCTGGTATATGTATAGTATGTTGCCATAGTTTTTGAACTCGTCCTCATCAAGGTTTTTCTCCGTGTCGATATAGAGCACGGTCTTGCCTAGACGTGCATAGTACTTGGCGAGCCAGATGGCGAACGATGTCTTACCCGTACCGGTGTCACCATACAGCATGAATATATCGTAACCCACTACTTTTAGGAGCCATTTATAGATAGTGTCTGGTATGGTCGATTGTTGTTGCTGTTGCTGTTGCTTAGAGCCTTGACTGGTATTGAGCTGGACATGTCTTTGGGGTTGGGCCTTAGGGTTTGAGGCCATGTTTTTAGGCTTTAGGCTCACAGGTGTTCACCTCCTACTTATTATTATTTAGCTGTGAATCTGTGTTTAGGAGCCAGTAACGGTACTTCCTACAAATAATGTTGTAGGGACAGTTATCACACTCCCATGCCACGTCCGGGCCCCTTGGCGGCAACTCCTTCTTGATACTGGATATCAGTATATTGGCACGGTGTAGTGTTTCTTGCCAGAGCTTCTCATCCGGGTAGCCCGGCGTGGCCTCGACCACTAGGCGGCGCTTATCCACTATTATGAGCCAATACATCTCAGCACCAACCATCTTCGCATAGGCGTTAGCCTGCATAATATACATTGGCTTCGCATCCGTCTCCGGGTTCCCGAACTTGAACTCATACACCACGTTATCGTGTAGCATGTCTATCCTTCCCTTCAACACCCAGCCCCCACCGAGGCTGTGCTCGACGGGTACCTCGTACTCGGCGCCACGGAACGTGTTGCCGAGCACCTTGGGGAGGAGCTCGTGGAGTGCTTTCCCTATAAGGACGGAGGAGTTAGCGGTTATCGGGTGGGCGTTGAACACTATGTTAAAGAACGCTTTACGGAGACAATTTGTTACCTCGGTCACATAGATGTCTCCCGGGTTACGGGGCCGTAGATCATATGTTGTTAGGGCCCGCCTGATAAGGGCTTCGAGGCGACTCTTCTCCCTTAGAAGCTCCTCATCCATCAAGCCCACCATATTTATCCCCTCACGGCTATGCTCATAAGGTGCTTAGCTATCATGTCGAAGGGAGCCTTAGCCATAACAAGAGTGCCAACACCCTTGACGCCTACAACCACCACTACAGGCTCCCCGGTCTCCCCCACGAGACCGACACGATACTCTGCGACATATCCCCCGTCACCGGTGTGGAGATCACGGTGCACACTATGCTTATCAACACCGGTCACAACACCTATGTCACGACGGACAATATCGTCTATACGTATATGTTCTAGATAGCGTTTTATCAAGACAGTGTTCACGCCGTGCTGGTATATGCCCCGGGCAAGCATAGTCATACCGGTACACCCCATCATGGTTACACCTAGACGTTCTCGGGTGCCGGGAGATCCTCGGGTATATCGACATCTACCGTGTTGTCCTCCTCGGCCTCAGGCTCGACACCGGCTTGTTGTTCCTCTACCGGTTGTTCTCCCTGTTCCGTGTTCTGCTCCGTTGCCGCTTGCTCGTCGAGCGGTATATAGCCCCATACATTTACAGATGACAGTACACGGCCATCCGGCATCTCACGCTCCTTCTTCTTACCAACAACAATAATAATATCCCCGGCGAAACTATCAGCTATGTACTCGGCATCATCCCTGTTGTCGAAGAACAGGCTTATCCACTCATTAGTGTTAGGATCTAGTGCCCCTATCTTGTAGTTGCCGCTGGCTGTCTCCTTGATTATCACCTTTGTCGGTATGGCTACTACCATTACATCTACTACTATGCCGTTGCCGAGAGTATATGTTGTGGAATAACTATTTGTTGCTTGGAGCTCTGCCACTACCTGGTCACGTATCATTCCGAGTTCTTCCTTGCTTACGCGTTTCTTGGAGGCATAGGTTACTACTTCGCAGATGCGCTCTATCCATGCCTTGTTAAATCCCTTGCTAGTGTAATACTCGATACATTGGTTCTTGGATTTGAACCTGGGCATACGGGTTTCACCCATTCTATATATATGGCTAGAGAAGGTATTTAAGCCGGGGGTGCCCGAAACTAGGGATGGAGAAAAGTGAAAGTATTACCTTTTGTAAAAAATCATCGCCTTACACGGGCAACAACCGGTACTGGGACAGGCTTCCATACACGTGGCGACGGCGTCGGCCTTACACGTACAGCCGTAGCGATCCCCATCCTTACCAGCTCGTTGGCTACACGCTTAGCGTTCGGCCCCGTCAATACCGGTATAGCCCACGACGGGAGCTTCAAATGCCTATAGACATACTCTACTAGCTGTTTAACCTCCTGTGTAAGCTGAGGATTGTGATAGTGCTTCTTACTCAACGCTATCAGATAGAATAACCGCTCCCGGAACAACGCCTTATCCATCGGTATCCGTTGTCCCCTACTATTATATGTCCATCCACGCTTATAGTCACGGAGAATAAGGGCCGCTATCCCCGCCGCCGTGACAGGGTTCACGCCATACCCGGGAACCCATACACCCTCGTTTCTTGCATATGCAGACAAATGCCCCTCATACTTGTTCATACGAACCATTACACTGCCACCCTACGCACAGCTAATTCCTTCTTATGTGTGGCTTCAAGCTCGGAGGAAGGGGTGGGGGAATGCACTACCTGGTGCAATACAACTGTGTTGAAGTAAGTATGAATCCGTGTGACTGGCTTAGTAATATATACTGTCCTATAATGGGTTACGTACACAGTATTTAGATGTGTAACTATATCGCTCACAATATCCGATACATGCGTAGATATAATGGTTGGATGAACAACCTTTGTAATTGTACTAGTAACAATACTGGTAATAGTACCTGTTTCGGGAGTTACAGCTACATTTACCAAGACCCCCACCCCTATAAATGACTAGGAGATACTGTATATTTATTTATCACGTATAGCTCCCCTCGACAACCCTGTCGTACTTAGCCTTGATAATATCCATGAGCCGGTCATGAGGCAACACTATAGCCTCATCAATAGCACGATAGACATTGTTCTTCAGTACTTTCTTAACAAACCAGAGCGGCTCCGACCTGTACATCTCGTAGCGGCGCTCCGCATGATCACGCAGATACTTTATATCATCCGCTATATCGATCACTATCGCCCTGTCCTTACCTGGATAACGCCTTATAACACGGCCTATGCGCTGGAAAGCCTTAACCCTGCTCTTACCCGCCCTTACAATCATTAATGATTTAAGATTCGGTATATCGAGGCCCTCATCCGCCACAGTAGTACCGATCAAAACGTCTAGGCGGCCCTCACGTATATCCTTCAACAACTTCCTGCGCCGCTTACCCGAGAGCTCGCCATGAATAAACTCAACATTAATACCGGCCTCCCTCATAGCGTCACGGAGTACTTTGCCATGATCCTTGAACTCGACAAGCACTAGGACTGGCTTATAGCCTTTCTCGACAAGATACTTAGCCACACTAGCTATGTACTTATTGCGGTATTCGTCAAAATAGACCGTACGACGTACCTCTGTGTACCGGTTGCCCCGAGCCCAACGGAGCTCCTCATCCTTCTCGCGCTCCACGGGATCACTGTACTCCACCATGAATATGAACGGGGGCACTAGGAAGCCACGGGCTATTAGCTCGCTACTCGTAATCTTTCTGTCCACAATACTCCCGATACTGGCATATATCAACATGTCGTGGTCGTCGTCACGCCACGGCGTAGCAGACAAGCCAACCCTAAGAGCATCCTTGTTAGCGAGGACAGTATAACGGATGGTCTTGGCCGGGACATGCTGTACCTCATCAAAAACTACTAGACCAGCATTGTTCACATAGTCGTCAGCCAGTAACCGCTTCTGTTGCTCCTTCAAAGGAACCTCGTCAAGCCTTACACCTTCCTCAGGCTTATCGCTCAGGCCACGAAGCTCTTTCTTCTCCTCCTCCGAGAGCTCCTTATACTTCTGCAGAGCCTTATAGAGGCTCTGAACAGTAACCGCAACCACCGGCTTATCTAGGTCGAACTCGTCCCCGGTAACCACGCCTACCGGGATACCGTATTTCTTGCATCGCTCGGCGAACTGGTAGACCAAGTCCTTAGTGGTCGCGAGGAAATATACTTTCCGCTTACCGTTCAGCAAGCCCTTCTCCAGCAACGGTAGCAGACGTGATATGAGATCTATGGCGACCTCGGTCTTCCCCGCACCCGTAGCCGCCCAGAGCGTGGCCCCGCCGTTCATGCTTAGATACTCAAGCATCTTAGCCTCAGCCTCAAGCTGGTATGGACGGAGAGTCTTCACCACTCCGCCAAGCGGTTTATCCCATAGGTTCTCCGCAATCCACACCGCATAGGGATGAAGCTTCACGTTCACGCCGTTATCCCGTAGAAAACGATATATCGCGTACACCATGCCGCGCGGCACAAGGATCAGCCAACGGCCACGCTCATCCTTACCCCAGCGCCACACACGGCGCTCCCTATCAACCATCTCGTGGAGATCACGGTCATAGACACGGTACGTATAGGTAAGCCTATCCTGTACCTTCCTGACCAGCTCCCGTGGCATCATATATGCCGGCAATGCATAATAGTTCGGATCATCCCTGTACGGCTTAAAATCAATGCTCGGCCCACTCACCACATAGTTTTCGAGATCCCCACCCCATATACTACGCAGTATATCTATAAAGCCTCTCGGCCCAACAAGCCTTGAACCCCCATGCCTGAGTACAAGCTCAACACTTACCGGGTAGCCTTCAAGCTCACGTAGAGCCTGAAGCGCCTGTGACGGGCTCCGCAGAAAGACTTGGGGGCTAAACACGTTGGTATAGCCGTTCCACACGAAGCCCGCCCGACGCATCTTCTCCCTAAACGTGTTGAAATCCTCGATATACCGGTTCTTACGCAGTTCAACGGATTCAATGCTCTCATTATATTTTTTCACGAGATCTTGTAGCGAGACCTGTTTCTCCGGGTTAAGCTTTTTCAGCACACTAGATAGTACGGTCTCATAGTACTGCTTAGCAAGACTCATATCATCGTTACTGAACAGCCTGGAATAATCAATACTCCCCAGCACGGAGAGCCATGGGCCACGAGCCCTTTTCCACCTGCCTATCAGGCGCTCAGCCTTAACCGGCTTGACCTCCGCGTCAAGACCAAGTATATCCACGCCCACACCGCGTCGCCTAATCCACTTCTCAAGACCAGCAATACTGGTCGCGGGATACACGTTTTTGCTCTCCATACGTATATCCTGTGCTCTACTGCGGCGAGAACGCTCATACCATATCTCAAGAGCCCGTTGCCACAGCCTGCGTAGCTCCTCCTCCCGCTCTACAGAAGTACGAGCCACTATCCCACACCTATAATAGAATTAGCGATATAACATATATAACTATGAAGAAAACAAGAACCCGGAAAACCCAGCCGGGAAAAACTATGTTGTAGTAATAAGCTTCTTCAAGACCCGGGCCAGCTCCTCAGAGCTCACCGCGACAGGCTTACCATGCGTGCTGAACAGCTCCGTGTGGCGGGCCACGACCTGTGTAACAACATGTGTCACGCCCTTATCGTCCACATAGGTGCTGAGCTTATAGTAGTTCGTGACAACACCCTTGGTGACATACTTGGTCGCATAACGGGTTACGGCCCGGGTCACGTAGAGCGTGGGAATACTCATGTCTTACCACCCTTTAGACCGCCATGTAAACAGTTATAATTATGGCTACGGCCACGACAATGGCTAGGTAGGCCGGAGTAGTGATTATCTTGAGAAGTATCTGCATAACCGGCATCAACGCATCAATGATCTGCTGGAACAATGACTGAGAAGGCTTGTTTAGGACGCCGGTGTAGTTGCCGAGCTCTATGGTCTCGTTACCAGCCACCGTGACGTTAGGGTCTACCTTGTGCAGGGCCTGCATAGCCGTATAGTGTATCGTGGAGGTCACGTTGAACAGTATCGCGAAACTATAGCCTAGAAACCCCGCTATATACGATACGAACAGCGACAGTATGATCCCCGCCACGATGGCCGTAGCGATAGTCCAGCGGCTCGTCACTCTGTCGGCACCCCGCTAACACGTGATGCTATATAGTAGTACATGCTATAAGCCGCTACCCCGCTAACCGTCGTAGCTATACTAGCACCGATAAAGCCCGGTACAGGGATCATCGAGACAAGCATAGAGACAAGCCCGGCAATACCGGTTATCGCGGGGAGAAACAAGCCGAGATAATACGCGTAGCCAGCCCACTGAGCTATCTGTGGCACGAAAGCACGTCCAATAGTCCCGAAAACCATTGAAATACCCCCCACAAGCCCCACGTACGGGAAGATATTAGCGGCAAACCGCATCGCGTCCGGAATCGGCATATGATAAGCATAGAACACCCCGACAACCAGTAGGCTCAGCACAAACATCAGCCAGCCAAACTGTATAAGCGTCCGGCCAAGCCCCACGATAACCGGCAACCCAGACCACCCACTACTACGTAACCCTGGTCTTCCACACCTTTACCTCACTACTACTCACAGGATGAGCCACCTGCCTAGCAACAGAAACACTACCACCAGAACCACTGCCCGGCTTAACCTGCACCGGGACAACAACGCCACCACCACTACTAATCTTCTTAACCTGAACCTGCACAGCCTTCTCCTTCAAGTTCTCCTTGACATGCACAACCCTCGTCCCAACATACTTCTTAACCCGGCTAACAATATGCGTGACAAACACCGTATGCGGCCTCGTAACCGTGACCGTGACCGGCTTAGTAGACACAATACTCAGATACTTCAACACAAGCGTAGAAATATCGAGCTCCACAGCCGGCAAAGTAGCAATAACCGGCACCGTAACAACACGAGTCACCCTCTCCTTAACACCCACCGGCACAGTAACAACACTAGTTTCAACACCTACATTATGACGTATAACAACTCTCACACTATCACCCCTAGGATAAAATATAGGATTAAACAACATATATGTGTGACCATAACCACTTTATGTTTTTATCACCTTAATGATGTCCGATGTTCTAGGAGTATGAAGTAGCTCTTCTGGTTCTCCACGTTGTTAATGTATCTGCTCACGGGATGGAACTCTACAGCATCAACTAGTATCCAGTCCTCTGGCTCTACTTTCTTATAGTGTATTAGGAGATACCTAGCCTTCAGCCTGTAAGCCGTCCTTATCCCGCCCTCAAGAATAGTGTCTGGGGACCCATACACGGTGTTGAACTGCTGACGGCGACGATGTATATACTGTGTCCAAGGAGGATCCACTACCACCACATCAGGCACTACTCCCAGCTTCTCCACCTTCTTATAGACGCTCCAGCTAGGCGATTTAGTGAACCAGTCTGGCTCGACCACCCATTGATGTATCTTTACATCGCTGGCGAGCAACAGCTTCGGCCTCCATGCACCATAGAAGCGTCCCTGTCCATAGGTTACATCTAATACTATCATGTGCTCTGGATTGTGAAGCGTCTTCAACAACATATCATAGACTAGGCAACTGATAGGGTACTTGACACACTTACCGCCACGAGCCTGAATATCCCGCTGATCTACCACTCTCAATTTATCACCAATCTGTCCTGTATAGCTCGTTATTGTATATGACATACTTGCCGAAACAATCATAGCAGAAGCCAGTATTACGGTAATGACCAAACACTTCTCTGACACTCATTGTTGCATGCCTGAAGCGTGGCACCAATGTTCCCTTCTTATGTATAACTGCTTTCACGAAATCAGTGTTCTTAAACATTATCTCCACATCCACCATGTCATTAGGCTCTACCACGTATATCTTGCCCTCACCATCACATACTGGGCACCTAACCTCTCCCAACACCTTCCAGTGCTTCTTAATAACCAATCTACCCCTACATAGAGGACAATCTTCAATCCTTATCCCTTACCACCTATGGATAGTGCTCATAAGTGTACTTGACACAGTAGGTCTCACGGTAACCGCAATCCCTACACTCATAGACATAGCAGAGACCCCGTTTCTCATCATAATATGTTTCCTTAAACCTCATCCTCCCCCCACATCTAGGGCATCGATATATGTTAATGCTTGTCATTTCCTACCACCTACTGGCTCACAACAATACATCCCAATATTATCATCCATGAATAGTGGTTTGTTCCTATAGACACACTCATCGCACTCCTCACAGGTCTCCGTGTTCTCGCACCACGCATTATACCAGTGACATGGCAGAGACTCTGGC
Organism: Thermoproteota archaeon; assembly: GCA_013154205.1. Taxonomy (GTDB): domain Archaea; phylum Thermoproteota; class Thermoprotei_A; order Sulfolobales; family Desulfurococcaceae; genus JAADCY01. The sequence goes on from JAADCY010000146.1 coordinate 20,255, forward strand.
TTTCCGCCTTTCTCCCTACATATCTCCTTAAAGGCATCTATCTCGATATCCTCCCTAGTCCTCCCAAGATAGTGCTCCTCAGAGCAGGAGTAATCATAAGTAATCATAGCTTATCATCCCCAGTATCCCAAACATGAAAACATAGTTATGTTATCATATCATAGCGTACGTGTTTTAGTGGCTCCAAGGCATATAGGTTTCTGAGATGCTCGAATACATCGGAGGGACGGGCCTCCCTAACGTAGCGGCGGAGCTCATGGACACTGATGCCGTGCCGTGGCTTGTCGAGTATCTTGACACCGTGATCGATAACGTCCGGTGTCGGCGCGAATATGACGAAGCCGTGGTCGATCCTCATGTAGCGGTTAATACCTATATTATATATAACACGGTAGTACTCAGCATAGCCTATGCTCTGCCGAATAACTATGACACCGTCACGCTCAACACGGAGCAGGTATAGGTCGTTCCCCTTCTTCTCATTCCTAGTTATGGGATAAGGTATTCGCATAATCTATCACCCCACTATCTCCTATAATATATATTAGGCCATAGGTTGCCTTATAACTAGTATTATAGCTAGAGCTCAATCGTCTCCCCCTTCTGCACAGCACTATAGATGCTACGCTCCAATCGCTCACGGTACTCCCTGTACTCACGGCACGCATCGCCTGTCTCGCCGAGCCTTATCTCGTCGAGACACCGTGCCTTGAGCTCATCCAGTACCGGATCCTCTATGACGAACATTATTGTTACGAAGCTATGGCGGGAGCCATAGCCTTGAAACCCGTAGACCAAGACCGGGCGGAGCTTGACCATGCTTAGCACCCGTTATATGTATATATTGCTAGAAGCTTTTTAAGTATGGGGCTAGAAAAACTTAAATACCAATCTAGACATATAACTAGAAACGAGGCTTGAGAACATGACCCCCACCCCCCAAACCCAAAACAAAACCCAAAACACGTCCACATACGATTTTTCAGACAAAACAATCTTTATCCCCCAGCCCAAAATACGCAAATACGAAATCGTCCTTGGCAAAGTAAAAATCCTAAAACCACTAAAACTTGACGAATGGATAACAGAGCTAAAAATGCACATCGCAAATCTCAGAGACGCACCAGTCGGAACAATAAAATATATTGATCCTAGTGAAAACCATGAAGAAATAAGAGACTATGGGCCAGACACAACCCAGATCCTTGTTATCGAGACATATAATGTTAAATACGATGTAATAACATATCTACCACCACTCAGCGATCCTGATGAAATAATAGCCGAGCCTGGAGACGAGTTCGAAATAAGCCTTGTCCCAGTCGAGGTGTATAAGTAATGACACGTATTAAGCATCCATTCTACACCGAGGAGCTAATGAAATTATTAGACACTATTATCGACGAGAGTGTACGGAAAGGTGTGCCATTAAGCCATGACGTCCTAGAAGTTATACAGAAGCTCTACGAGCACCGCCCAATGCCATTACTAATGTGCAGACAGAGCGGCATCGGCTACCACCATATGCTGAACCGCTATCCGACAACCGTGAACCCATTAAAGCCCGTCAAGCCTATACCGGCGATACCGGATAGGAAGATACGGACGATAAGAAGGTTCGCCCTCCACGTTATAAGAAGGTATCGTTGCCGTAACCTGTACAAAGCCCTTAATAGGCTCGCCGATATATTGTCGGCGGCCGCGTGGCCGGAGCGGGTAGCACCCTACATCGCCTACCAGCTCCCCCTGCCGCCCGAGCACCAGACAAGGATAATGTTATCAATGATCGCTACAGCGAAGAAATACATGCAGACAGGCATAAGACTCCTAGCCTACGTTGCCAAACACTATATCGACCAGCACATAAAGGACACAGAACAAGCCATAAAGGCAAAACAAGTGTTGAAACAGATCACCGGCCTCGGAGACACAATATACAGCATAAAATTCCCAGGCATCAAACCAATACTAATCACACATCCACAACAATACGTAGAAGTAATGAAGGACACATGGTGAAAAACAATGCAGATCTGGCAAAAAATAAAACAAAAACACCAACAACAAACACAAAAAATATGCTACGAAACAATCAACGAAATAACCAACAAAATCAAAAACAAAAAACTTGAAAAATACGGTGAACTAATCGGCACACTAATACTTTATATAGTCTTTGGTTTACTAATAATTGCTACAATAACGGCAGGAACATTATCAGAACCACTCGCAGACAACGTAGCCTTTGGCATGTTGATATTTTTAGTATTGTCAGCGTTCCTAGCAGTTTTTGTAGCATACTGGATAGATGATGAATACAGAATAGCCAGTAATGTTGAGAAACTTGCACAAATGATGTGTGAAGAAATAACGGACAACACCATCAACAAAATATACTCACCACTCCTAGATAACTTCGCCAGAAACGACACATGTAACAGCATCATATTCCTTATGAAAAAGAAGGAAAAACTAGAACACGCACTAAAAGAGCTGAAAATAGTAAACGGTAAAAATAAAGACATTATCAAAAAACTATCAGCACAAATAGAAAACCTAGAAAAAGAAATACAACAAGCCGAGGCAAAATGCATAGAAAAAACACTACAATTACTAGCTAAATCACTAATAGAAGAAGCATACAAAGAATCAAAAAGGCGATAACCATGAAGGCGTGGATAGACCCCCAAGACATAGCCTACTCACAGTATCTCTGCCGCCTACTGTTCAACACGGAGAAAACCTACAAAAGCCTAGCAAAGCCCCTGGAAAACGCCCGGATATTCAGCATACCAGAGATCCGCGGCGAGTACGCTAAACACGTAGACCAGGCCAAGAAACACTATGAGGCAATGAAGAAACAGGTACAGGAACAAGCCATGGAGTATGCCACGAAGTACTGGCACGCCGCCTACGCCTACGCCACGATACTACGAAACATAAGCCTAGTATTCACAGCCTACCCACCACAAGTAACAACCACAAGACAACTAGCCGTAAAACCATCAGCCTACATAAACACATTATTCATACCAGTAGTACGTAGCGACGGCAGACCAATACAGACCATGTTCGCCAAGCTCCTATACAAGCACTACACATTGATAATGCGGTACAAGAGGAAATACATAGAGAAACAACATCCCCGTCTAAAAATATTCATAGAACAAAAGAAGCAACAATACATGGGGAAAGGCTATCCCGAGGCACGGGCGAGGAAGCTGGCGTACAGGGACGCCCTACGAGTAATAATAGGCAATATATGGCTCGTAGGAATATACTATCTAGTAAAAGAAGGCGCTATACAGCCCGAAGAAATAATACTGCCATACGAGCTAGCCCAAAACCCCGAACTACACAAGGACAGGATCAACCCGGCCGAGACCGTGATAGAATACCGCCTACCACCCGAGCTCCAACACGAGATCGGAGACATAACATGGACATGGCTAATAAAAACAACAAAAAGGTGAAAACAATGCCCCTAGCACACTACAAATAGCACACTACAAATACAACGAGCTATACATCGACGTAGACCTCTCCAGCATAGGCATAGTCACATGCAACCCACCCACCATCGAGGCCTGCGGATACGTATCTACACCCGACGGAGTATTCTCACGTTACATCTGCACAAAAATAATAAACTCAAAAAGCTTCAGCGAAGCACTAAGACAGAGAAGAAAAGAACTAGAAGACCAATACTGCGGCGACGCAGACAACCCCGAACAATGCATAGAATACTATAACGACCAGCTAGCCGAAATGGCGTGCGAAACCATAGACCCAGAATACATCATACCCTATATAGACATGGAGGAAATCATAGAAGCACTAGCCAAAGCCGCAGAAGACTTCATCCCAGCAAAAACAAAGCACAGAACACTATTACACTACCTAAATAAGGGTGCCCAATAATGATGAGCAAAGACATGACAAAGATGATAATCGAAGACATAACGGAGAAAATGCAGGAACAAGACAAGGATATTGTCAAGGCATGGATGATAATGCCATTCAGACTAAGCCCTACAAAAATGGTAATAGCAATAAAGAAAAAAGAAAACAAACACATCATCTACATAATTAACGCAATGCTCCTCGAATCAATACCAGTAATAATACGCCGCCCACAAGTAATAGACGAGATAATAAATATTCTACAAGAAGCAAAACAATATCTAACAAGGGAGAAACAATGACAGAAACACAAAAAGACTATATAGCAGTCATCCTACGCGTACGGTGCTACAAACAGGTAAAACAGCTCAAAAACCAAGCCAAAACATACTATACATACCGAGCAACAATACCACGGGAAACAGCCGAGAAACTAGGCCTACAAGACGACGAACTAGTACTATGTCTAGTAAAGAGGCCGGAATGGTACCACATAATAGACTGGACAGATAAAGACAACCAGAAACACCTATGGCCCAAATTACCAGATAGGGCCAAGCAAGAGCTGTGCCAGCTAGGCCTAGCACCAAAACACCTATGCACAGATATGAAAACACCCCCATAAACATCTTATATTGAAAACATCGTCAGGAAGCAACTATAACAACTATACTTGAAAACATTGACAAAATCACTTATACTTGAAAACAAACAGTTCGACCACAAATATTTGAAACAAAACCCATAATCAAACACAAGAAATCGAAAACAAGTATATAGTACATATAAACCATTGAAAACACATACAAAAACAATTTAATTTGAAAACAATCGCCTAGACAGAAAGTTTTGAAAACACCCACATAACAATGTTATCTTGAAAACAAAAATATAAACATTGCTTGTTGAAAACAGGAGTCAAACCAATTTAAATTGAAAACAAATACATAAACATTAGCGATTGAAAACAAATAGTTAAACATATCTTATTGAACCATCCACACCATGTCCATCAAAAACATATACACAACAACCATAATCCATCCATAAAATACATATTTTCTAATAGACAAGCCCCTCATCACAGTATTCTTTCCAATAACACTAAACAAAAACAACACCAAAACAAACCAAACAAACAAAACACCAAACCCAAACAATTAGATATACTAAAAGAAAAACACATACAAAAACATATCATCACATCAATCATATATATTTCTCCAGTGGAAACATAGGTATTTCCATTAGAAAAACTAACCAATCATTATACAAACCATTAAAACACATATATAAACTAGGAGAAAAATATATATAGAACAAAAAGCTTAAAAACAAATGCATACTCAAAAATAAGTGCACCAAACCAAAAAGTTAAAATAACAAACAAAATCCCGTTCTAAACACTATAAAACAAAACAATTCAAATTCATACGTATATAGAAATCAGACAATGGGATAAAAATATATACTCAACCGCTAAAATATATAGCTAAAAATTACTATTTTCGGTGGGCTCCAGTGGAAACAATGGTTAGAAATTCGAGTTCGAAACACTAACCTTAATGATATTTAATTAAAGTTAGAACCTCTGAATTTTTCCGAACATATGCACAAAAATATAAATACTTTTCGTTTGTATAAAGAATCATCACGTCCATATTTTTTATTAGAAAATTCTCCAGTGGAAACAAAGCCTGTAAACTCCCCGGTTACCACTATATAAACCTTACTTATAACAATACATCATACATTCACATGAAAACCTCCAGTGGAAACCCGGGTGTAAACCGGGGAGTTTCACTCCATGAAAAACACTCAAAAAACTATAAATACCACGAAAAAAGTGCACCAAAAAACATATATAAAAGAAACCCTCCAGAACCCGAGCGAAACTATTCAGCTAATAACATATAATTATTTAAAAATAAGAATTGAATGATTGACACTTGTCAATCATATATAAACTTTACCCATGATGAGAGCCTACGATTTCCAGTGGAAATAGGGGTTCTTCATCTGGAAATTTAGTTAGAAAAACAAACCAAAAACATAAATAAGAGCGATCCAAGAAAAACTTTTAAACCATAAAATTCAACCTAAAAATATTGACATCAAGGAAACCAAAACACCATCCTAAAAACATAACAAGAACGGAGTAATACTCCGGAAAAATTAGAGATTCTAACTTCGAAAAACTTAAAAATAGATTTCAGAGATGCTGACAAAGAATTGAAACTAGGGGTATTTAAATCCGATTTCTGCCATGGAAAACCTCATCGAAAAAAACAAATATCCCCTTATATACTTTTGCCAACCTAAAAATGTTGAAAACTCGGTGGGATTCAACATTTTTATCTAGAAAATTTGACCCACTTTCACCGTGTTCTATATAATATATATAGGAAAAGGTGAAAAAGTCGGCTAAATTTATCATTACAATGAATGCGATAGTGTATTTTGTCTTTTTGTTTTTGAACCTGTTATGTCTAGTACTGTCTTTATTCTGTGCTTGTTTTTGTACAGTTTTTCTTGGTGTTTCCGATGGGGTTTTTGGTAACTCCCCGGTTTACGATGAGGTTGTACTACGATATTACACTGTAAATGTACATGAAATTTATTTAAAGTGCTATGATGATTCTTCATAGTTATATAATACATGTATATCTATTATTAACTTGAGGGTGGATGGTGGTGGCTGGTAATAAGTGGTTGTGTGTATTGTTTTCTCCGTTGAGGTGTTATCGTTGTGGTGAAGATGGTTGCCTAGGCTGTAAGTTTATCGGTGTTGTTAAGGATGCAAGGGATGTTCTCAAGTTTATTGGTGGGTTTAAGAGTTTGAGAGACCTTGTTGTTAAGCTATGTGATTTTCTCGGTTATGGTGGTGGGAGTGTTGTTAGTGATTTGTTCTATGTTAGGCGTGGTGGTTATGCATCGTATGTTTTGTTCTATGTTCCTGAGGAAAGTAGTGATATGGTTGAGTCTGAGCTTAGGCGTAATATGGTGGCGTTGAACGGTGTTGTGGCTGGTTATCGTGTTGTTTTTAGGGGTGATGGTGTTGTATGGTATGCTGTGAAGCCGGTTGATCCTGGTGTGTTGTGGGATTTTCTATGGTTTTTGTCTGGGCTGGTTTGTCGGGTGTGGTGTGTTAGGGGTGCTGGGTTCAGTGTTGTTGGTGGTGCTCTGCACCGTGTACGCTATGTGTACACGTGGCTCAAAGACCCGTTCAGACGAGACATACCCGAAGTAGACACGCGGGACGTTAAGAAATACGTGGAGGAACTACTGCGGAGGAAGAAAACCATAATAATATAAGAGGCGTATTATTTATTCTGTTTTTCTTCGAGTTCTTTATATATTTTTACTGCGAGGGCTTCTGGCTCTGTTTTTTCCGGATCGATTATTATTTTATAGCTGTGAGCATTATGTGGCATCGCCTCTATCACTATGTCTTTCTTTCTGAACGGTAGTTTTATTACTAGCATACCCGGTTTTAGTGTAAGGGCGTAGTAGTATCCGGGTATGAAGGACGCCTTTATTGTTGTGCCGTCCTTCTTTATGAGTTGTTTTATGAAGCGTGATAGCCATTTTCCACGTTTTGTCTTTGATGATATTATCTTGTCTATCATGTAGCTTGCTAGTACTGGTATTGTTATTACTCCTAGTGCGGGATTTAGTATTGTTCCTAGAACGGCTATGCCGTAGCCGGCATCTAGTATGTTTGGTGCTTTAAAGCGTAGCTTCCATATCCGTATTTCTTTTTCCTTTGGTTTAACAAGTGAGATGGAAGGCATTATATCACCATACTATAGTTTGTTTTTGATATATATTTATAGATGATTTATCTTGGTATTAGGAGTGTGGCTTGTTTTAGCCGTGTTTTCGGTATTTTTATCTGTGTGTGGAACCAGATGTTGTGGGGTAGTCGTGGCTGGCTGGGTGGCCGTGGTTTCTGTACGGCGGTTTTTCTGGCCTGTGGTTTCATTGTTGTCTTGGTTGTTGGGCCTAGCCATACCTTGTCGTGTCCCCGCCATAGTGTTTTACCGTTTACCGTTAGTATTATGTCTAGCTTGTTCGGGCCGGGATGGGGGCTCGGCGCTAGCTGTGCGGCGGGTATTTTGACGCGTATTGAGCCGTCCCGGATTGTCCGGCGTGTCAGCTCTAGTGTCTTTGTTTTGCCGGTGTCGTGGTCGCGGACGTGGAGCATGATCGTTGCGGGGATGCCGGGTTTTGACTGGCTGTACTGTAGGATTACTACTAGGCCTGTGTTGAGTGGGTAGACCCAGTAATGTATTAGTTTAGGATTGTTCTTGTTTTCTTTTGCAGTGATGTTTATCGGTATTTTTTGCGCTCCTACTTCTAGCAGGTATGCTCCGGGCTTGTTGAACGCGGCTAGGAGTGTGATTGTGCCATGGTCTCCCTGTAGGTTTATCGGTATGATGTCTCCGGGGGCTAGTGTGCCTCCGCCGAGTGATGTGCGGTACCCGGTGTTTGATATTGCTTCTATTATTCTTATTGTTGCTTCTCCGTTCTCGGGTGCTTTGAGCAATCTGATCTTGTCCTGTGTCTTTGTCCATCTCGCCCCAATCTCTATATACTGGTTTGGCGGTGCCTGCATTTCTGGTCACTCGTGTTTATTCTTTTGTTTTTCTTGGTATTTATTGGTGGTTTTCTCGTCGTGTGGGTTTTTATAGTGTCCTGTATCCTTATCTATAGTATGGTGATGGATGTATGTGTGCGGAGCACGTGTCCCGGCCCCTCCTCCCCGGTGGGCGTTCGGCTACTTTTCCGGCCCAGGTATGGAGGAATGGGGACAGCCTAGTAGTCACCATCAAGAAGCGTGTAGTCGAGAAGCTCGGATTGAAGCCCGGTGACAACGTCCTCATAACAATAACCGTGCTGGGTGAGCAGTGATGATGAACACTTACCGTGTAGAGGAGATCTATCTCGTGAACCGTGAGAAGCACAAGGTTAAGGCCCAGTTCTGGAGGAACAGCAACGGGCGCCTGATAAGGGCGTTTATCTTCACCGACTACGAGGGCGAGACAGGGGACAGGATAGTGAAGGCACACGTGGTCGTAGCCGTCTCCGACCTAGTAGCCTCCGCGAGCATCGACATGGAGCGCTGGAGGCCCGGCGGCACCACCCACGTCAAGAAACATGTGGAAGCCTCAAGCATAGCGAGGACAAGCCCCCAGAAAATCCACGACATGATCAAAAAATCAAGAGGAGGTTGAGAAGTAATGGTTAGGGTCGAGGTTGATCTTAGGCTCGTTGTTGATGTTGATGAGGAGACAGCGAAGCTACTAATGATATTGCCGGCGTTTGACAGGGACTCGCTTGCACAGATAGTGTCGAAGCTGATCGCTATACAGAAGGCACAGATTGGGATACAGGTGAAGAAGCATAAGGAGGCTGGTAAGTGATGAATAAAGTTATTATCGAGCTTCATGTCGAACCATCGGGACATAAGGTAATAGATGAGTTACGGAGCATGGCATTCCAGTTTAATGAAGGTAATATTAGCGAGTATGATGTACTAGATTATCTTAAACAAATGATTCATACTGATAGGATTATTCTCTGGGAACTGAATATCAAGGAATCAAGGAGGCTGGTAAGTGATGGGGTGGAAGAAGGGCAGTAAGGCTGGCAGGTGTAGGGAGTGTTGGTACTATGTCGGCCTACGTAGCGGCGGCCCCTACTGCCGCAAGCACCACAAGAAGATATCGCCGTACATGGAGCGTTGCCACGATTATCTACCCGTATGGCTACACTACGGCAGAAAACCAAAGATGACCATGGGGTGAACAAGTAGTGTATGGTAGTGTTCTTGAGCCTGTACTATTGTTTAACAAGATGCTTATGGAGCTAAAGGAAGAATATGAACGACTGAGATGTCCTATTGAGAGATATTGTCCTTATTGTGAGGAGGACTGCCTAGGCAACTACGAGTACTGCCCGATATACGTTAGGTGTCGGGATGCCGAAATCGTTGTCAGATGCATATTTGAGGCAGTGCCTATAACATGGCGTGACATCCCTTCTCTCATCAATAGATTCCTAGAGGGGGCGAGCAATTAATGGTTGATATGTCTATGGTTGTATGGCATAGTAGGGTTGAAACCACGGGTTTCATGGCGTGGGGCCTCCATAGATATGGCTTGTATGACAAGGAGAGGGTGCTTGAGTTCCAGAAGACAGTGTGGACTTACCACTATGAAATATACACTGAGCATGTCGATAACTATGATGTGGCTAACGAGGCAATAGTGTCGTTAATGATGCGGTACATGTATGGTCTGCCACATCCCGACGACTATGGCGTGTATCCTGATAAGTATATGGTGTTGGAGCTGTGTTGTAATCCGTGGTATTATTACTGGTGGATGTACGACGAGATACTAGACCCAATATTCAGTAGTAGGAGGCGATAAAACATGGTGCTGGATAGGTTTGAGGCTGTTCTTTCGTTTGACGAGTTTGTCCGTGTGTGGGAGAGGATTTTGAGGCGGAGCCTCGTGATTGTTAGTAGTTGTCGTGATGTGGAGGATAAGGATGTATTGGTGGGTAAGAAGGTTGAATGCACATATACTATTATGGTGGCGTGGGCACGGAGCGTGTTTGGACAAGTGTTTGGCCGTGAGCCTGTTACTGTGAAGTATGTTGTTACAAGCTATAATGGTGGGCTCGGCGATACCGTTAGCTTCACGGTGGTTGGTGGTTTCCGTGGGGTTAGGGCTGTGAAGAAGATCATCGGGGAGGTACTGGGGGAGGTGAATGATTGATGCCTTGGAGTGTTCTTGATCGTGAGCTTGAGTTGTTGGGGCGTCGTAAGCGGATAGAGGAGGTCTGCGGCGACCATGGGATGGCTGAGTGGTATGAGCGACGTATCGAGAGGCTAAGGCGGGAGAAGGAACGACTGGAAAGAATGAGGAGGTGGTGAAGGGTGGTACGGATTATGGATAAAAAATGTTATGATGAGTGTATGTCGAAATGTTTTCTTGATATGGATGAATGTATCAAGACATGTACAGAGCAGTGTGAGATACTAGCAGAGACACGTATAGGAGGTGCTAGGTGATGCGGTTTATTCATCCTAGGGTTATAGACTATATATTTGGTGAGGGAAGCTGTGGTCTTGTTGCTACTATGAGGAATTATCGGTATAGAGTGGGGCATAGTATCCGTGTAAGGGTTGGGAATAAGGTGTTTTGTGGTAATGTTCTTGCTGTTGTTGATAATACTAGGGAGAACGCGGAGAAGTATGTGGAGTATAGTGGTTTTAACAGTGTTGATGAGTGGCTTGGCGAGGCTATTAGATTGCATCATGGTAGGAGGCCGAAGTATATTGTCTTGGTAAAGCTCTGGGACTGCGGGACAAATAAGAGGTGACTGGACTGTGGTTGAGAAGGGTTTCTGGGATAAGTGGGAGAAAGCCGGTGAGCATGAGAAAATGGAGCTTGCAAGGCATGTGGCTGAACGAATAATGGAAACATGTAGTGCTATGAGTAATAGCTATAATAAATGGATACATTGTATTGCGTCACTGATTAAGATCTATCTAGATAGTTATCGCGCATACATGGTCGAGATACTGCCCGGCACAAGCGATTACCGTGTAATTGATCTATGTGATTGTAGCCTTGACGACGATATGCCGGAGCATGAGAAGCTCAACAAACTACTTAACATGGTTACAGCTTTTGTCCATGAAAACTATGGTGTGTGGCTAATACCTCATGAGCCGAAAAAGATAGGCAGGGGTATATATTTGTGCAGATTCGGCGTGAAGAACAATCCCAGGATGTGTTTTGACCACTACACCTACGAGGTACACCTGTACTATGATGGGAAATGCCCATGTATTAAGGTAATTATTGATAATATAAACGAAGTAATACCACATATTAATAACGGTGAAGAGTAATGCCTGATATGGGTTTTCTCCGGGTTCTTGAGGACTTGGAGCAGTACGGGTTCTATCCATGGGGAGGGACGGAGACCATGCATAAGGACACGTTATTATTGCTTCAGAAGAGGCCGTGGCAGTTCCAGTGGCATACAAATATGCCGGTCATCCGTCTCGATGAGAGGCTGACACGTGATGATAGGTTGAAATCGACGGTTACGGATACATATTTCGTGGAGCCAGACCCCGAGCTGATGGGGTACCACTATCCCAAGTTCTATGTACGCTTACTGGGTGTTAGGCCGTGGGCGTTCTACAACGATATGCTGGACGATCTAGGCTATATATTGGAGGAGGAACCACCATACTATGAGACATGGATACATGAGGAGGGCGAACCTAGTGCTGAGGAGGAAGAGCAGGATGCGATCCAGCGCCACCAGAGGCTTCTAGACGAGCTTGTGGGGAAGCTGAGAGAGATAGGAGTTAAGATATACTGTGAAGAGATCGATGAAAACGAGGACTATATTGACTGCTACATAGTGTACCGTGGTGAAGAGTTCTCGATAACCGATGAAATAATAGACGAGTTCCAAGAAGGTGAACAATAATGCCTCGTACCAGGGTTGATTATGCTACTGATCAGATAACGGTCTACCGGTACTGTTCATACGGGTGCAGATACTGTTATGTCTGGCGCAACAAGCTGTTTGCGGGCCGGGTTATGCGTGGCAAGTACGACCCAGTCGAGGAGGCTAGAAGGTATCTCGGGAAGACCGGTAGGACAATAGTTGTATCCTTTGTCAGCGACCCCTATCCGCCCGAGGAGGACAAGAAGAGGCTTACACGTAGAGTATTGGAGATACTGTGTAGGAGCAGGAACAGGGTCATGGTACTGACAAAGAACCCGGTGCTCGCCCTGAGAGACCTAGACGTTATGGGGCAGGGTGACTGCTGGCTCGGCACAACGGTCATCACTACTCATCCATGGTGGCACCGTGTACTGGAGCCCCGGGCACCCCCGCCCCTTAACCGTTTGCTAGCCCTCTTTAGGGCTAGGGAGAAAGGCATCCATACATGGCTGAGCATCGAGCCAATAATACCCCGTGTCACAGACCTAGACGTGATAGCACATCTTGCCGTGGAGCTCGGCATAGACTATGTCGTGCTGGGACGCTACAACTACTGGAAACACATCAGCCTACCCGAAGCCCAGTACCTACGCATAACCGAGGGCGGCCACGAATTCCTATGGCTTGACGCAAACCCTACATCTGAGGAAGAACTAGTACAGTGGTACCGGGAACACGTACCAAAAACAATAGATTTCCTCAAAGAACACGGGGTCAAATACCATATAAAGAAAGAACTAGCCAAGGTGCTGAATAATGCCTAGGGTTTTTGTTGTTTTTAATGATTGGGAGCGGGTGGATGAGATGAGGGTTTATAGTGTTGGGTGGCTTGGTGCCCGGGTTTTCCTGGAGTCTAGGTATCGCTACCATCCGGTTCTCCTGCCTTCTTGTCTTAGGGTTGTTAGTGAGGTAATAATTAGTTTTGAGGATGAATCGGACAGGGATGCCGAGCATGTAAGGAGAATGATGTGGGTTTTGAAGCATGTATATCATAGTCTTAGACAGCGGCATTGGGACACAAGCAGAAAATACGTCGAGCTAATAGAGAGTGGAACACTAAAACAATTCCTCAAGGCGATAAACAATGTATGAACACGTAAGACTTGTTAGAAACGGACAGCTAGTACTTCGACGTCTTGTCGAGAAAATAGTTAGACATTATGATTACTGCGGGGTTTTCTTGAACGAAGATACTGCAGTGCAGATACTGGTGGAAAAGGGAGAGGAGGCCCTTGATGCTGTCTGTACTATTATTGATACTATGATTAAGTATAGGGGTGATAGGTAATGGTGTATCTCTACCGGTTGGCGTGGATCTGGTATGATGATTATGAGCCATATGTACTGGTGCATGAGAAGCAGTTCACCGAGAATGAGTGGCTAGGTATGGTTAGGAAGGCTATGAGCAAGGCTGTGGACGAGCTTCTCCAGGGAGATGCAAGTATTGGTGGTATTGAGATCGTTGAGAAGACCGTTGAGAAGTTGTGTGAGCTGTACGGTTTTAGAAAGGCTATGTATGTGGGCGACCTGGAGATTGTTGTGCCGATGCTTATAGATCGGTGGTGTCTGCGGGATGAGGTGGTTAGACGGCTTGCTCGGTTTATCGGGGAGGAAAGGTTCAGGCGGATCATAGAGCACAACCAAACCATAATCCAGGGATTTTTCGTCGGGAGAGATATGGATGGGTGATTCCTTTTCTTTAAATATTTTCTCTAGACATAATACTAGGAATAGGGGAAAAGAATGAGCTTCAAGGAGAAAATACTTAGGAAAATAATGGAGCATGTAGACAAGTATCTCGCCAACTACGACTATAACTATGTGGTGGTAACCGATTATGCTATGATACGTACTGGTTTTCTCATCCTCTACGGGATACTGGGCTTCATAGTATTTAGCACAGCCTATAACGAGACATTAGGTGGCCAGGTATTCCTCTACAGCCTCGTAGGAATAGCGATATACATGGTTATCAGTGGCCACATATATGATTTGGAGAAAGCAAAGGCTAAGCAGAGGATCCGTGAGCTGGGTAGGCGGGTGGCTGAGGAGATAGTTGATAAGGCATACTACTATCTGTACAATGCACTGTATAAGGCCTTGGAATCTATTGATAAGGATACTCTCCAGAGGCTACAGCGACTCCTCTACGAGCGTGGCGAGATCATGAGGACTATGGATCGTGTGAGCGGGAAGTGCCGTAAAGCTCTGAGGCGTCAGCTCCACGAGATAGAGCGGGAGATACAGGAGACTATAGAGAAAGCCGTACAGGATAAGCGTCTTGATACTAGGGTATTGGTTAGGTTGGTAGAGGAGGTGCTCGGATATTGACAGATCATGACCCCGAGCTCGAAGAACTATATCGGCTAACCAGGCACTACTGCGGTGTAAACGATAAAACAGTGCGGCAGATTGCTAGGGCTATACGTGAAGGCATACTACCCCCACTAACCGGCGTAGTAATGCTCACACTACTAGCATTCCACAAGATAATGTGCAACGACATACTAGCCCGTATCAACCAGCTACGGCACTACGAGGAACAAAGCAACTACTGGGGCGAATAAGATGAATAGGCACAAGCTCTGCGTCATAGCAGGGATTACCCTGTTTTGTTTCAGCATCACCATGTATTTCTACTTATACCACTTATACCACAATGTATACCTGTGTGATGCATGCCTCTATACATGTGGGGGCTGTGATTTTAATGATTATACACCACCAATATGTAAAGTATATGCAGTACTGATGTTCATGCTTGTTCTAATGCTCCCCGTAGGCATAGCATTGATACCAAACATGAAGAAGGAGAAGGAAAACCGATGTGAAGATTATAGTGATTACTGGGGTGAGTAAGATGGAGGAGCCTGTTTGTAGTGAGGATAGGTTGTTTGATGAGAAGGTTATCCGGTTGATCGAGGATACTCACTGGGTCAGAGTGGATCGGGGTAGTATTAGGCGGCGTTACAAGCTTCGTCCCACTAATATCGAGGTAGACGTGATGTTCATGGCCCGTACAAACGGTAATGGGGTGCCCCGTATATTCATCTTGGAGCTTAAAGAGAGTGATCTGGACAAGGTGCTACGCCAAGCAGTGATCCGTAGCCGGTACGCCCATTACACCTACACAGTCATAGATTTCAGCCCAGAATATATCGTGGACTATATTATACGGTACTGGGAGACCCACGCCAAGAAACTAGCCCAGTACGGCGTAGGGATAATCTCCTACCGGAAACCATGCGACCACTATGATCCAGACTACGGCAAGACAGAGCCAGTACTCGTCAGAAAGGCCAAGTACCACAACATATACGGGTTCAGCCGCTACCCAGTAGCCAGGCACCCGGTGAAACCCTATGCCTAGATGTATCCTCAGCCTCAGAGGAAACATTGAGACATGGGCTAGGCGGTTGCTGGACAAGGTGTTCTACAAGGGCTTCACCGACGAGCTCCACGCTGTCTGTCATGGCCCATATCATCCTTGTCAGATAATCCGTGGCGACCGATTTGTTGAGCGGATAGAATGTTATCGTCATAATGACTACTGGAACAGCTACCCAGGCGGAGCCATGCATATAAGGATAGACGTATCACGGTTCTGCCTCGACTGTGGCATGATAAACAGGATATACCTGCGGCGGGATGGATGCATAGTGTTCAGTCACGACCAGCATGGCTACGAAGGAGTCCACGTACTAGTACCCAAGAAGTCCCAGCGAGAATACCTAGCCCAAAAACTAGCAGAAACACTCACAAATAAACAAGTATGGAAAACAAAACACTATACTATATAGATTCCTAGACATGTATATAGAAAAGCTTTTTATAGTTTCTAGATATATACCTAGAATAGGTGAAAAACATGGACAAGGCCGAGAAAAACAGAACCAGACACCCAAAACTCACCGAAACAATAATTCATAGCATAATACTATCAATTCTTTCCTATATATTCTCGTATTTTACCGCAATAATAAGATTCGAAGACTATCCACAATTAACATCAATAATGAACCATATAATAAGCCCAATATTTCTATTACTAACATATATATTCGCTGGCACAACAATAATATTTTCATTAATACTATTAGTGAAGAAGATAAGACTAAGATATTCAAAAACCCATTCTATAAAACATGACGATGAAAAATAAATAAAATCATGATCCTACCCATTATTTTCTAGTCTAGTCATAGTTATATAGCATAGTTATGGTATAATAGATCATAGGAGATGAGACGCTGTGCTCTTAAGCAAGAAGAAACAAGACAATCCGCTACTAGGGCTGTTCAAGCAAAAGATAAAACAGGCATTCACAAACATAGTGCTCCCAAAATACATCGAGGAACCACTATACAGCCAGAAAATACTATCACTACTCGACTTCATCCAGCGTGCTTCAAAGAACATATGGCTCGTAACACAGAGCCCACAGTACCTCCCCTACCAGTGGAAAATATACTTTGCACAGCTAAGAGAAAACCTGCCATACAAGTATGCAGTAGTGGTATTTGTCAAAAACAATAACATGACAATACCCCTAGTCCGCATAAGCTTCACGAAAAAACTATCCAAAGCACTAGACACACTAAGAATGAATGTATCATCAATAAAGGACGATATAGAAGAATATGTGTCTGACCAAGCCGATGAAACTGCTCTAAAACGGGTAGAAAAAATAATGCAGACACCCGAGTATCAGCAAGCACTATCAATTCTGGCAGGACTACTAGGCGTAGAGCCGGAGAAACTAAAAGACCCGATAAACTACTCGCTAAAACACAGCCTGGCCGAAGAACTAGCCAAGGAATACCGTGTGAAGATGCAGAACGACATAGAACAATATAGGGCGCTAGAGGAAAAACTAGTAGACATAAAGGACAAGGCGGAGCAAGAGGAAGAAATAATTAACGAGATGAAGCAACAGGGCAAAACTGTGAAGCCAAAAATATTCGTGGAGAACATTGCATCCGAGCTGGGCTTCACCAGAATAGAACGGTTCATGTAACTATAGTTTTTCACCTTTTCTAGTCATCATCCTAGTTATAAACCATTCCCAGCCCTTATACTATAGATGGGTGAAGTAATGAGCAGACACCGTTCTAAGGTGCTGGAGAAGCTGGAAAGACTAGCCAAGATAAACAGAGTTATTCTATCGGTGAACAAGGCAACAGCAATACTCTTCATACTGTTCAACATCATAATGATCGGCATAACAATAAACTATGGAGCCACAGCCTACAACTACATAAACACTATAACACACAGTAATCCCAATACAACCGTAGCAGTAATAATCTTCAACAAAACAATACCTAGGATATACGATGTAAACACTAACACTACACCATGGCCCAATATATTCCATCCTATCAACAATACAGCCGTAGCAATAACCACAGACACACTAGGAACAACAATAATATTGGTCACAATAATAGCTACAATACTATACTCGTTCGGAATACTAGGCTTCATAACCCTCACATTCATAGTTACAGGGGCACATGGAACACTAGATATTAAGAAAATACGTGAAGAGATAGAAGAATCTAGAAAACCAATAACACTAAAACGTATAGCTAAAGCATTTATTGACTGTATAATATTATTGATTGCATTCGAAGGAGCACTCGTAGCACCAGTAACAGGTATATTGCTAACAAATATACTGACAAAAACCATACCAGCATACATAGGTGCCTCACACACGTTACATATGCTAATGAACCTATACATCATATTATTCACAGTGTACCTATTAACCATAGCAATACTGAACATGATACAAATAATGGCTCGCGGCATTGTAGAACGAGAGGAGGCACTACGTCTTGATTGAACCAGTATTTAATCTACGTAAATACATATTCTACGCCATAATAGTGTATATACCGCTTCTAGTACTTACATTCATTATACCAATAAAGAATGGTGATGAACTACTAGGTATGGTAATGACCTATATCCTATCATTCTTCTATGTCTCAGTCCTAGCGTTTCTTGATGACAACTGGGAGCCAAAACAAGTGGTAATATATATACCAAGAATAGGCTATGTTGATATGATGAGTCTAGCCATGGACATACTCCTAGCAATAGTCTTTATATTAATAATAATTCATCACATATTTTTCTCCTAAACCAATTATAACAATCCCCACTAGTCATATCAAGCCATGTCAATAGTCTTCAACAAACTATTCAATAACATATTCCACATGGTTTGTAATACAACAAATATAACAATAAAACTATAAATGAAATTATTTTTATATAGTGTTTCGTAATCGGGCGAATACGAAACATGTACGCAAAGGTTACCAATAAATATCTAGCTATACAAAAATGTATCATAAAGGGTGATACAAAATGTACAGAAAACCCATCGTAACCTACCTCAGAGTATCAACAGACAAACAAGACCTAGAATCCCAATGGATGGCCATAGATATGTGGGCCAAAACAAACAACATAACAATAGACGAGAGAATCATTGAGGAAGAACCCGCCAGCGGAGCAGAGGATAATAGACCCCGATTCCAAGAGCTCTGGAGCCGTGTAAAGGAAGGAAAGATCGGAACAATAGTTGTGGCAGAGCTCTCAAGGCTTTCAAGGCGCATGAGGACGCTTGTAAACTTCCTATATGATTGTTTTGAAAACAATGTCATGGTTGTAAGTATTCGTGAGGGCTGGCTGGAGGACGCTATGAAAAACGATATTGTGCGGCCAATAATCATAGCTGTTTTCGGGACTCTCTATGAGCTTGAAAGGAAAATGATAAGTGAGCGTACAAAGGCGGGCATAGCCCGTGTAAAGGCTCAAGGAAAACATGTTGGTCATCCCTTCAAGTTATCCGATAAAGAGGTAAAAATAATTGTAAAGCTGTACCGTGAGGGTGTACCTATTAAGAGGATTGCGGAAAGACTAGGTGTAAGCAGAGCAACGGTTTACCGGTATCTGAAACGGGTAGGGGAAAAGTAGTTATACACATATATCATGTACTATGAAAATAATTATGGGGGGGTGTTATGTATGGCACGGGTTACTAAACGTATTAGTAAGTCTGTGAGAAACAAACTTGGAAGATGGTTTTATGGTGTTGTGAAAGCATATGGTGATAAAGTATGTATTGAATTTCACCATGTAGGTCGTGTTAGCAGTTATGTCAAACTGAAAAGGAATGGTGTATTAGTTAAAAACCTTGAAAAACTAAGATATTTCGGCGGGTATGGAGATTCTCTAGGTAGTATCATGGGATTATATATTATTGCTTGTTCTAAAGAAGGTAAGGGTTATTACTTTGAGGATGAAGTTGAAAAGAAACTAGGTATCCCCTTATATTATTGGTAAATCTACATTATACTATTATTTGGGGTTGAGATATGGATTGGTGGTGTGAAATACTCTATTTTAGATATAATGATAATGCACGAACAATTAATGTTCTTGTATGTGCAACTGAAGATATACGACATCTTATACTTGATGCTGTTGAATTAAAATATAAGAAGGAAGGCTATACTCTAGTTAAAGTAGATGTGATTGGACGGGTAAATAATGTAGCAGTTGCTGAGCACAAAAATGATAATTATTGAAAAAAGACTTAGGTTTAGTGTTTTTTCTTTATCATTATGGTTAGGGCTGTTGTTATTATGGCTATCATTGCTATTATGGCTATGTAGAGCTTGTATTGACGCTGTGCTTGTTGTTCTAGGATGTCTATCTTCTTGTTTTGCAGGGTTAGCTGTTTTGTTAGGTTGTTGAGTTTTTCCTGTAGGGCTTGTATGGTGGTTTCTAATTGTTTTTCCTTGGTGCTTGTTGTTTGGGATAGCTGGTTTATTGTTTGTTGTAGGTTGTTGAGCCGGGCTTGGAGTTGTGCTAGTCTTGCTGTTGTGGTGTTTAGTATTGTTTTTAGCTTTGTTATCTGGGTGTCTGTGTAGTTGATCCATGGCTTAGATGATAGTGTTGCAGTGGTTTTTGTCAGGGTGTTGTTGAGGGTTTGTATAATGGATTCCAGCTTCTCTGCCGTAGCGTTCAGCTTGCCGAGGAGCTCCATGCGTATCTTCTCCTGCTTATCAGCAAGCCCCGCTATCCCCGCCTGTAGCTTGTCAATGGTCTTGTTCAACACGCCGATCTCCTCGTTTATTAGGGCCACTTGTTTCTCAAGCAACGATAGGTCTGCCTGTAGCCTCGTCGTGTTCGTCTCCAATGCCTCCAGCTCCTTGTTCAACCGATCTATTGTCTGTGCCTGCCCCGCTACCTTATCCTCCAAACCGTTTACCATGGACTGCAGGCTCTGTATTTGCTTCTCGATACCATTTATGGTTTTTGTAAAGGACTGGTTATCCACATAGCCGTTCACAACCCTAATCGTCTTACTAGCCACCAATACATGACGTCCGGTCACAAGGCTCACATACACAACGCCCAGCCGGTACGTGCCGCTCGGCAACCCAGGGACAACAGCAACCGTGTCCAGCGTCTCATTGCCACGAGCCATCACAAAACTATTCACAACCAAGCCATCCACCGTCACGAGATACCACTGGTAAGCCGCATACCCAGAGCCCTCAACACGTATATGATCCAAGGGCTCCACAGTAGAAGCATTAATATATAGCGATGGCACGGTCACCGTAAAACTAGCCAGCGCCTCAACACCATACTGATCAACCGCCTTAATAGTATGGATCCCCGGCCCCGCATCAGGCGGGATCTCCACGTAGTCCCCGAACCAGCCGCCCCAATCAGCAGTCTCCGTAGCAATCAACCGGTCATCGAAATACACGTATATCTTAGCACCACCAGTAAAGTTATACCCACTAATCCATATATCCACACCACGATGCCCATGATCCGGGAACAAGAATATCTCCGCACCATAGCTAGACGGTGAGCCGGCGTACACTAGGCCCTGCAACCCAAGACACGACACAAGAAGACCAACAAGAACGACAACACCCAACGCCCTATTCATAGGATCACCTCTCTCAACTAAAGTATATATCAAGAAAAGACTTAAAAACAAGATGAAAAACTAATAAGTAATAATCCTGTAATTGGCAATAAAATAGATTGTATATAGGTCGGTTTTCTTTTGCTTTGGGTTTCGCTTTATTAGTTTTTTCAGCTTTAGTGTTACAACTTGATACTTGTGTTCTTTGGCCCATTCTATAAGCCATGGAATATATGTTGATTGCTTCAATAAGAACTTACCCTTTAAGCGCTCAAGCCTATTCAATAAATCCATATAGTCGGCTTCCGTAAAACTATTGGTATCATAATAAGATACACCTTTCATCCCTTGTTCGGTTGATAAATATAGGTGTGGTGGATCAACATAGAAGAATGACTTATCACTATCATAGCGTTGTAGTATCTCTCGGAAATCAAGGTTTTCAACCACAACATGTTTTAGGCGTTGCCATATAAGTTTTACCTTACGAAGTGGTGACCAAATAGTCCTAGTTGGATGTCCTCCGCCTTTTAGTCCAAAACCTAGGCCAGCCGCATATTTACCAGCATAGCTAAGACGCATAACATAATAATAGGCTACTGCTTTATCTATGGGGTCTTTAAACTCATTGTTATCTAGCTTCTTTATGAAATCATAGTATAGTGTTCTGCTTGCCACTATGAATTCAAAGCGCTTGATGAATTCATCATATTTGTCACGCACAACCATGAATAGATTTACAAGTTTATCATCCAGATCATTATATATATCGAGCTTGCTGGGAGGCTTGTTTAACAATAAAGGTGCTCCTCCTCCGAATACCTCGACATATATTTCATGTGGTGGTATCATTTTTGCTATGTATGGCAGTAGAAATGAATCCCCTCCCATATACCATATTAGATTTAATTTGGGATTGTGTAATGGTATTTCTAAGGCTGTATCTCTTGGTACGCTATGGGTTTTCTTAGAACCATGCTTAATATACCACCCTATTTTTCTAGAAAAATACAGATGACCGATCTCACCACATTTGGGACAGACCACTAGAAGATTATGTGTATTACGTCGTATATTTTCTAAGTTCCAGTGTTGTATTTTGGGTTTGGATTTCTTAGAACCCATGTTTATCTACCGTGTATAGTTTCTATTGATCTGTTGATTTAAAAGTTTGAGGATAGATGTATAAATAATCTATTATATGGTAGAATACTTATATGATACTAGAAAAATATAATATTTGTTAATCATTGTTTCTAATATGTATGTATATGGTTTAAGGTGGAAAATATTAGAAAACATGATTAGTTATTATTGGTTTTATCTAAAGACATATAAGTAAAACAAAATTTGAAACATAATACATAGTAGAGCATACTCTAGATTATAAAGCATCCACAAGCATAATCTATACTATGGTGATGGATAGATTGATTGATACGGCTAAGCGGCTAGCGGTTCTCGGGCTCTGCAACCTCATGGGAGCACACATCGTAAATGTGCTGAGGAACGTTAATGTGCTGAGGAACAAGGCGGATGCTGTTGTTATTGGCAACATGCATGGCGGGACATATGAGGTTGTTTATCTTGAACCGCTACGTTCTGGCCTTGAATCATATGCTCATGTATTTATTGGTAAGAATGGCAGACCCGTTGTCCAGCGCTCGAATAAGAAGCGTCGATGGTGGAGGTTCTGGGAGAAAAACAAGTTGCTCAGCATGGCACGGCACCATGCATTATATTTGTGGAAAGACACGGGGATCAAGGATATCCTGCACACCGTGGACTTCTATATCGGTGCACTAAATATTGATGGTAAACCCTATCGGCTCATCTATACCGGGATACAATACTATGATCCACATCTTGTGCTACCGGATATGATGGTTGCCTATATGGATCATAAATACTGTGTTGCTCTTAACCACTATCGTTATCTTGATGATGGGGAGAAACGGGCTCTTGATATTTACAGGTATGATTCTGGCTTGTTGGCTCATGTGACGGCTTCTCTACTGTACATGGTCGCTTATAGGTTGAGGGAGCAGGGTGTTCTGCGTAGGCTTGATGTTGATAATCATATGATGCTCTTCTATAGCTTGGTCGAGAAGCTCAAGATATAGCATAATGATTATCATATGAGGTGTTGTTTACGTTGTTTACGGTATATCATGATCTGTATATAACATATATGTTTTCCTATAATTATATTATTATATAGGAGGGGCGATAGGTATGAAGGATAATGTTATAAGTAATGATTTTGATTGGTATTATGATCTATATAGGAGGGATAGGAAGATATATATTGTAGTGCTTCCGCCGGGTAAGCAGTTACAGTTTAAGTTCTGGAGCGAGTATTTTGTTGAGGTAAATCCGAAAGAATATGATATTGACAGTAAGAATGATCACAAGCATGGCGTCTTTGTCTGTTTTCCTATTGATGGTCATGGTGTTGGTGGTACGAAGCGTGAGACCTCTTTATCGTCTTCTCCTGTTTTTCCCCGAGCTATTGAGGTTATATATAAGCTTCAACGGAAGTTTATTGGTATTAGGCAGTTTATGAAACTGTATGATCTTGATGGTATGTATGAGGAGTGGGAAAAACGTTTCAAACTATTTAATTCAGGCATAAGGTTCCGTGGGCGTAACATATGTATTGCCGGTAGTACTGGTCTTGGCAATTATTTCTTCATACGTTTGCAGAGCAGTTTCCATAGAGGGGAAAACATGTATTTTCTCTATAACATTGACTATGTGACTAGGTTTCCCTATAGGGATTTCGTATATGATGTTGCGGCGGCTATTGTTAAATGGGTTACTGATATTATGCCTCCCCTGTCGGATTATGGGCGTAGTCATGTTGCGGCTTTCCAGTATTATTGGGGTTTCTTTGAGAATGAGATCGGTGTACGTGTTGTTGATGAGAATGGTAATCCTGCTAGGCATTTCTATTACCATGTATATAGTGTGGAAGACATAGTGGGTGTTATCGGTAAGGAAAGGCTGGATAGGGTAGAGTTTCTCGGGATCGCTGTGATTGAGGATACTGCGGAGGGTCCGCGTCTTGTTGTTAAGCCATATGTTGTGGGGTGAGCCACGCCTTGGTTATGGCTGAGCCTGTTTCTCGGCCTCACTTGTTCCCGAAGGAGATTGTTGAGAGTGAGATCTATAATAAGAAGATATTCTATGGGCTAAGCCCGCATGAGATCGAGGAGCGGTTGTGGTGGCGTGTCGAGCGTGTTCGTGAGCTGAACAAGGAGATATATCGTGTTGTCACGCCTATTTATGCTCCTAATATTGAGTCTGTGCATAAACGTTATGGTGCTGTTAGTGAGGTTGTTGTGCGTTATGTCTTGTCATATTATATGAAGGCTATACGTAAAGGCGGTATTTATGCCGAGAACATAAAGCATCTACTAGCTCTTTATCTCATGATATTTCACTGGATTAAGACCGAGACGGTGCGAGAGGTATGTGCTGGTTTTGAGTATCTTTATGGTCTTTATGAGCATCTAACGGATGTACGTGATTCCTGTATTGACAAGTATAGTAGTAGGACGGAGATAATTAGGTGTGTCATGGATAGTCTTGGTGTTGATGAGACAAGTATATCGGGGATGCGTAACGAGATAGTCAAGTTTATCCCATATCTTATAACTCGTTTCCACGAAGGAGGACACGTCCGTGTTCCACATGAGTTTATGCTTGATCATATTGATTATCGCTATGCTTCTACTACTCCGTTAGCTAGCCACGTGGTCTCTAGTATTATCCGTAACTATGGGTATGGGGAGGAGAGCGGTAAACGTATCAGTGTCTCGGGACATCTTGGTGCTGGTAAGACTACCTTTGTGTTTCTCAGTCTGTATGCGGCTCTACGGTTCCTCGGTATCCCTAAGGAGCGTGCTGTGAAGTATATTCATGCCCTCATGTTCAACCACCCGATAGAACTGTTCATGTTCACGGATATGATTAACTCGGGTATTGTGGAGCGTGTACCGTTCCTAGTAGTGGACGACGTGTCTAGTATCCTGTCCAAGTACTGGATCTTCGAGGATAGGTATATGAAGCAGGCTATGGTCGGCTTCAATAAGGCGATAAAGATCATACGTGAATCGGTAGGTATAAGCATATTTATCAGCGACGTGAGCGAGGCCATCGCTAAGGGTATCCGTGAAAGCATAGACATACGCATCGAGTCCGAACAAGTAGCCCCGACGAGCGTTAGTGCTCAGTACTATGAGGTCAGCCTCTGGATGGATACTACTACTTATCGCCCGGTATCAGCACGTAAGAGCGGCGAGCTACGATTGTCTCCCAGCACAGCTAACAAGATAGCGATGCTCACCGGCACTGCTACGCCGCCGTTCTACATTCCCGACCATGTCTACCGTGACCTGACAACGATAAAGAAGTTGATACGCCGCTACCACATGAAGAAGACACGTGATGCCATGATGACACCGATAATAAAAATGATAAAGAACATGGAGAAGCAACAAGAGGAAAACAAAGAGGAAGAATAACTATGAATAATGTAAAATATTTATATCATTTTCACAGCCTTATAGTGTCGATATTCACATATGAGCCTAATATTGTTATAAAAATACTTAGAACAATGTATCCTAGATGGCGGGTATTCAGTAAAAATGTGAGGTTTATAAGGCCAGAATTTAGTACCGGTTTTCGATATGCTGATGTTATATGGGTTATGAAGGATGAGGATCAGTATAATTGGTATTTACTTGCTTTTGAGATAAAAACTGGAAAATATAGATCGGAGTGGATGAGACAGATAAAAGATATAAGGATAGGCCTCTATGAGGCTTCAAAGAGACTTAGGAAACGGGGAATAATAAGGGGTAAATTAGCGTTGGTTCACCGATATATTTTTCTGGTTGGATGGAAGAGGGAGATAGAGAAGGTTAAAGAAAGGATAAAGGGTTCTGAGTTAGATCATGGTAAACTGCGTGTTATACCGTTAGAGTATTTTCGTGATATCTGTATTAGGCGTGCTAGAGAAATAGTAGATTTGTTCACAAAATTATATTAGTTTTATCTTGGGTTTAGGGCTAGTATTATTAGTGCCATTATTATTATTAGTGTTGATATGAATCCGGCTACTAGGGGGTTTATGCCTAGGGCTGTCATGAGCGGTGTGTAGATTATTGCTATTGCTATTGCTCCTATGCTCCCTGTCTTGATATCTCCTCGGAGAATTATGCCTATTAAGGGTGCAAATATTGCTATGCTCATTAGTATCGGTATTAGTGGGGATATGCTAGACAGGCTCGATATATCACCTATTTTTTCCAGTTGTTTCTTGACGGCGTAGACTCCTAGGTAGTTGCCGTTTATTGTTATGTTTACTACTATGTAGCTGTACGTGGTGTTGAACCCGGTTGTTACTAGCCATGTCGTGTTGTCTTCGGCTAGGTATGTCTGGTATTGCTTGATCATGGTGCCGTTGGGGTAGCTGAGCCTTATTGTGAGGTTTGCGCCGTTGGGTTCTAGGGTTGTGGCTAGTATGTAGGCTCCTGTGTCGTTGTAGATTATCACGAGGTTTGTGAGGCTTGTATTTATCTGTTGTAGTGGTGGGATGCATATGTAGGCTCCGCTACCGGTTATGTTGTACATGAAGCTGTTTGGTGGGCAGGTTATGTTTTCGGGTATTGGGTTTGTGTAGGGTGTTGGTGTGTAGGTTAGGCTGGTGTCGGCTAGGGCTGGTGGGGTTATGGCTAGTAGTGCTAGGAGTACTAGTATGGCTGGTGTTTTAATCATTTCTGTCTCTCCTCCATTGTATATTATTGTTTCCTGGGATTATTTATTGGTGGTTAGTGTTTTTCTCCGATTCTAGAATCGGATGTAGACGGGTCACAAATAAATATTCTATATTCAGAAAAACAATGCGAAAGAAGAAAAATGGAAGGTGTATGGAATGGGCCTCATAAATGAATTAAAGCCTACAATCGTCGCCCTCATAATCGGTGTCGTACTAGTATTCGTTGGAATGACCGCCGCAACAATAACTGGTGGCGTAGGCTATTATGTAGTGGACACGCTGAACAAGTCAGTAAGCGGCATCATACCGGCAAGCATCAACATGTTCAACCCGAACACCATCACGCTAATGGGCAACGTCTTCATGTTCGCCGG
>JAADCY010000008.1 GCA_013154205.1 Thermoproteota archaeon
TCCTTGCTAGTCCAATATCATATTAGATTTGGGTTTATAAAGCTTGAACACACTCTTCTTATATAGCTATATCTTTGTAAAGACCATGGTGGAAGTTTTGCCGCCTCCAGAAAAGATAGTTGGTATTATAGGTAAGACAAATGTTGGTAAATCAACATTATTCGCAGCATTAACGCTCGCTCCCGTGCAAATAGCGAATCACCCATTTACAACGATCAAGCCAAATGTAGGAGTAGGATACGTTAAAAAAAGATGCGTTCATGTAGAACTAGGTCTCAAGGAATGTAATCCCAGGACAGGCATGTGCGTTGATGGTTATCGATTTATACCTGTTAAAATAATGGATGTTGCAGGCTTAATTCCAGGTGCAAGTGAAGGACGAGGTCTAGGCAATAAATTCATGGACGATCTTCGACAGGCCGATGTACTGATACATGTCGTTGACGCTAGTGGCTCTACTGCACCGGACGGAACGCCAGCATCTCCTGGAACATACGATCCTGTCGAAGAAGCTAGGCTGATCCAGGAAGAAGTGGATAAGTGGTTCACGTCAGTTATTCTGCGTCTATGGGAGAATAAGATCTCGAGGTATCTATATAGTGTTCGAGACCCCATCGAGCTCCTTTCCCAAGCTCTTTCGGGTCTTAGTATTAGTAAGCAAAAAGTTGTTGAAACGATCAATAAATTGAATCTACCAGTAAAGCTGCTTAAATGGAGTAGAGAGGATGTTGTAAGATTCGCGAAGACCTTGAGGCGTCTAAGTAAACCAATAATTATTGCTGCTAACAAGATGGATCTACCTCACGCTGAAGAAAACATAGAAAGGTTGAAAGCCGAGTTTGGAGAAGACATGGTCATACCCATCAGTGCATTGGCCGAATTAATTCTGAGAAAAGCTGCTGCCGCTGGACTAATACGTTATATCCCGGGTGAGGGTAGCTACGAAGTAGTTGCCCCGGAAAAATTAACGGCTCAGCAGAAAAAAGCATTGGATCTTGTAAGGAGAAAAGTACTAGAAAAATATGGTTCGACCGGTGTACAAACTCTATTGAATAGAGCCATATTCGATGTGCTAGAACTAATTGTTGTTTACCCGGTAGAGGATCATAGAAGATACACTGATCATTCTGGAAGGGTTTTGCCTGATGCATACCTAGTACCTAAAGGCACGACAGCTATTGAGTTAGCATATATGATACATACAGATCTGGGTAAGACCTTTCTCTACGCAATAAATGCCAAAACAGGTGAGAGAATCGGGGAAGACTATGTCCTCAAAGATAATGATGTAATTAAGATCGTTGCTGCCGCTGCTCACCGATAGATTTTCTACGCATTTTCTTCCAGAAATCCCGGGCTTTCTTATAGTAGTAATCGTCTTCTTTCCTAGGGCCAAAATAGGATAAACCCTTTTCACATAGTAATTTCCTATAATTGTCGGCTTCCGCGTGATTTATTTCCCCGCGTTTCTCGAGATAATCTACAACTTTCAGAGCCTCATCAACTGTTCTACATCTACGAATATAGTCTTCAATACCGGGAGTATATCCCCGCCAAGGATCAGGCATTTTGATATCTACTCTGAGTGTCAGCTGTTGATCGTCACTAAGTATTTCCTTAGCAAGATGCGGAAATTTCTTCTTGAAATCCTCTGTTTTCATCTTCATAGCTATTACTCCTCGGTTCTTATTGGTGTTATATAGGGTTTTATTGATACCTTATAGAAGCTATGCGAGGGCACGTCTTGGGCGACAATGGCGCCTGGATAAATCCACGAATAACATCCAATCTTTACTCCTGGCAGGATGGACACATTAATCCCTGTCTTCGCATATGATCCTATTACTGCGCCGAACTTTCTTCTCCCGCTCGAGATCATTTCGCCCTTAATCAATGATTTAACGGGTTTATCGTCGAATCTCAGGTTCGCAATCATAGTACCTGCTCCTAGATTTACATGATCACATATTATTGAATCACCTACATAGGCGAAATGATTTATCTTCGCGTACTCCATGATCAAACTAGCTTTTATCTCTACGGAGAAACCTATTTTCGCATTATTACATATTACCGTGTAAGGCCTTATCCTCGTATTTGGCCCGAGTCTAGTATTCTCACCTATATATGCAGGGCCGTCAATATATGTTCCGGGCTTCAACACTGTGTTTTTACCAATGTATACTCTCCCATCAATGTATACATGTGAATGCACGGTATCAGGAATAGGAGTGCTCACAAGGAACTTGTCAAGAGCAAGCCTATTTGCTTCGAGCAGATTCCAGGGAAGCCCTATATCTATCCATAATCCTTTTTCCAGAGTGACAACCGATACAGGAATACCGCCTTCACTCACAGCTTTGTTTAAAGCATCAGTGAATTCTATCTCTCCACGTGGACTTGGAGGTGTATTAATGTACTCCTTGATATCTCTTAGACGGACAACATAGATACCTGCATTTATTAGGTTTGAAGGAGGATTTGATGGTTTTTCAATAATTTTTTCTAAGAGATTATCTTCTCCTACATATAATACGCCATAGTTTTCTGGATCAGGAACTTCTGCACCTACTATAGCGTTTCCACCGAGATCCGAGAGCCTAGAATATAGTTGCCAATCGCCCAGGAAAAGATCACTATATGTTATCAAAATGTCGTCATTACCGTTTCCAATTTTTTCGAGTGCTTTCTTTACTGCATGCCCTGTTCCAAGCTCTTTTTCTTGATCCACAAATCTAATCTTTTTCTTAGTCTGAATAGAGTTTATGAGTGAAATTATTCTCTCTTTCTTGTACCCGACAACAATGATTATCTCATCGATATCCGGTACGCGTTCTAGTGCTTCGATGTGCCATAGGATTAAAGGCTTACACAACACAGGGATACATGGTTTAGGAATGGTCTCTGTTATCGGCCAGAGTCTTTCTCCCTTCCCCGCTGCCAGGAGCACCGCTTTCAATTCTATCCAACCTGTTATAAAGGACTGTTGCCAAAGCTATAAGTCCTGCGGCGGCAGCATAATCTGTTGATAAAGTAATTCCTGGAGCAATATCTATTACGAGATCAGCAAACCTATAAATTCCCAGTGGGATTCCTTCTCTAGAACCGAAAAGCAGATTTACTCTTTTCTTCGACCTAAGAATTAATTCTTCGAGTTCATCAGCTACGTCTAGTATGTATTTTCCCTCAGGCTCGAAAACTATGATTACCTCATCGGCGCGATCACGTACCAGCTGATGTATATCCTGTACCCTAATCGGAACTTTACGTGTTTTGCGATGATAGCTTCTTCTCTGGATCTCGTACCTAGAACGTATCCCTTCTTCAACGCTCAGTATAAATTCAGCTAACTGTACTGCATCTACAATGCCAGCAGGCGCTATCACTAGCTCGCCTACTTCGAAGTTCTGTACTTCCCTACCGATTCTTCTACCCATATTCCTAACGGCGTCCTTAGGACCAAAATAGGGCATTTGAATAATTGAGAATCTCTTGAAGATACCATAAATGGGTTTTTTACCCGGGGATAACTTGTGGTATTCAAAGCTTCCGGGAAGAACACTTATGTATGCCTTATCCTGTATTATCTCGACTAGCACGATCTTATCAGGGTGCTTCAAGTTTACCGATGCACCAGTGGCGCGACGTACATAGTCTCCTACCACTATATTAACATCTATACTTGTAAACCCATGTCTTCCGCGGCGGGTTGTTCTTACAGCGAATGATTCGGAAGATTTTATATGTTTTTTAGATAGCTCCGCCGCTGTCTCCGCGATTTTTTGCGGCTCAGCAACTGATTCAGCCAGTATCGGAATTATCTTGTCTGCTTCAACAACATTGTTTTCGATATAATCTATTAGTTCGTTAACACTGTGTTCACCATGTTTTACAAGCACTAAGCCTTTGAAATTTCTAGGACAAGGGATCACTGTGGCTTTCTCATCGTACTCTTTTATTCTTGAAGCAACGATCTTTTCAAAGCCTAGACCTGTCTTAATGAGAAGGTCAAACGATTTTTCATGTAGACACATTATCTGTTCCTCTACGTGTTTAAGGATTAATGCTTAGCAATGAACATATTTTAAAATATTATTGCGATCTTTACCTTCTCTGCTGTAATGGTGATACAACCACTGCGGGCCTGGGGCCTTCAGGGGTTGGTATCATTAGTAGCTTGGACTTGTATATCTCTACTTTACGTATAGGATAGATCTTGCGTGCCCTCTCCATTATCTCAGCACTCATCCTGCCGAATAGCATTTCCTGTATTAGCTCGTCAAGCGTCAGCTGTGGTACTTTTGACTTAACATATTCCTCCATTATTTTTCTTATAGCTCTCTTCTGACTTGTCTTACACCTATAGCTTGTTAAAGCTACAATGGTTAGACGGAGCTTGTAGTGGTCTTTCGTCTCAACGTTAAATATTCCTTGTATTTTGCTACTCTTTCTCCGGATGAGGCTCTTCATATAATCTCTAGATATCTCGTGTCCTTTGAATCTCGTATATGCTTTGTCTCCTTCGACCTTGATTATCTGGAAGTATAGCCTTATGTGAACCTGGGTTATATCGCCTGTTATGTCGTATAATGTGGTCTCCATTACTCTACCGATCAGTTTTAATGGGTCATCGGCTGGGGTTGTACCTATAGATATTTCTCCGAATATTGGTGGTGCTATTACGGTATACCATTTTTTGAGCTTCCACTTATCACGGATAGCAAATTTTCTCCGTGCAGGCATGATCCGTCCTCTCACACTTTTTACTTACTAAGACTCTTTCCATTTAATTGGGGCTATATAAGACTTTATGAATTTTGCTTTTCTTCTAGAATATTGATTGTGTTTTGGATAAGTTCAACCAGACATGCAATGTCATCTAACGTTCCGCGAAGGCTGTCGAAGCGTTTAGGTGATTCTTCATTAATTAGTATTTTTATGATATATTGTTCTTCATCTACTTCTTCAAAGATATTCATGTAGGATGGAGTAGTAATGTTATCGGGATGTAATGCTTTCCATATGGCCTGTATTTTCTTTACATCACTACTTATCATTTTGAAATATGCCTTATACATAATTATTCGCTCCTCATATCTCACATAATTGTAGCTCGTCGCAGACTTGTATAACATGATCCATGTTTTTACCGATGCGGAGAAGTTCTCTCGCTACAGTAATGTTGCGTCCATTACTGACTATACTGATTGGTTTCTGCTCTTGAATCCCCAAGCTCCTTATAATATCGACGTATATGTCTGGTCTCTCGATATTGTCTGTTTCGATTTTTTTGCCATTAAGCCATAATCTAATACCATGAGATGCTTCATTTGCTATAACATCTATGTAGTGGTCATATAGGGAAATAATATTGTATAATATGTTCGGGTCAATCGATATATTCGATAATATATCGATTGAGTCATGCCTAAGGGACTCATAGATAATGAGTGAACCAAGTGTTTCAAAGCTTTCAAGCCTAGTATCTCCCATATGGAAATAGTAGGTGAAACCTATTAGTTTTAATAGGATAGTTTTACGGATGTTTTCATCTATATCGAGAGCTTCATATAGTGAAGCCGCAAATTTCTTAGCTCTCTCAGGTTCTTCTTCGAGGAAAATAGATGAATAGTTAAGCCCGGTAATATCATCTGTATTAAATATTTTCTTTAGAAACGACACTACTTGATCGTACTCACCAGTTAATCCCGGTAGGAATGGTATAAGAGTATAGGTGATCATTTCAACAAGGCTTCTTTTCTTCCATCCCCAGAACCGGAAACCAAAATCTATTTCGGCCTTATCATTATCAAGAAGTTCTTGCAAGAATTTCTTTTCCGAGCCCTTGAAGCCTTCTTTACCAAGGTCTTTTTCCCTGTATATTCCTGCAAGGATGGCTAGTAGTTTATCGTAGTCTGAGACTATCCAGTAGTTCTCTAAACCAGTTATAATGTATGATGATAGACTACTATCTTTATTATCTACTAATAACTGGTAGCAATACTTCTTTGCATTTGATGGTTTAGGAATATTAAGAAGAATAGTTGGTTCGTCTGCTTCAAGGCAAGCCTTTAAGTCAAGGTTAACCACGGTGTGGATATCATGCTCATTAAGGTTTTTTGCTAGTATGCTAGAAGCGATTAAAGAGTCTAGATCTGTTAAAGGAATGATTCTTAGAAATCCGTATTCTCTAGCAGTATTGATAAGTACCGGTATGCTTTTCTCCAAGAGATACGACCCTTGTGGATTATTGATTTATATTATCACAAAAACATTTTCCTATAACATTAATTCAAAATATGTTCATTAGAGGTTATGTAAGTATCATTAGATGTAACTGGATACAATTAACCTTGCCTGATCGGGTGTGTACTTCCAGTCTGGCGGCAGTCTCCCTATTCTCTTATAGTACTTCACAAGTCTGTGGATCTTAGACTCTAGGTCCATTAATCCTTTCTTGGCATGGTAGTCCTTAGGATGTTCCTCTAAATGTCTTCGGAGGTTTACGGCTTTTTTCATAAGGAATAATAGGTCTTCTGGTATTGGTAGATTAGCACCGTGTTTTTCTAGTATTTTCACTAGTTTTTTACCTGTCACCTGTTTAACTAGAGGTATGCCGTACTGGTCGCGTAGTATTATACCGATCATTGATGGAGTATATCCTTTCTTCGCTAGTTCGACTACTAGTAGCTCTACATCATTAGGGCTCATGTCGAGCTTTAGCCATTTTGGCGGTCCTGCTCTAGCTGGCCTTGTAGAGTGTGATTGCCCCTTGTCTCGTTTTTTGTTCACGGCTAAGCACCAGTACTTGTTTATTTCTCACCTATCCCGGTTAATAGTTTACGGGGCATTTAAATTTATGTCGGATGTTTTCTCTAATAATTTTTTGAGTTTTTGAAGAGCATTTCTTACAGCTTTTGCCCTATGAGAGTAGAGGTTTTTCTCTTCTATACTCATTTCGGCGAATGTCCTATTATCTCCTTCCGGTATGAATATGGGATCAAAACCGAATCCTTTCTCTCCTCTTTTTTCACCGGCTATTGTTCCGGGACACTCGCCTTGTTCAATTATTAGGAATGGTGGATAGATCAGCGTTACTACAGATCGGAATATAGCATTACGAATAGTGATTCCCGACATTAGTTTAAGTATTCCACTGCATCCTAATGTCTTAAAGACATAGCTACTATACGGCCCTGGGAAATCATTCAATGCATTTATGAAAAGCCCTGCATCTTCCACCATTAATGGTTTCTTCAGATACTTATATGCCTCAAGAGCCGCTGTCAAACTTATTTCTTCAAGACTGTTTGATTGTATCTCTAACTTATAGCCCGGCTTCATTATGACTTTGAAGCCTAGCTCATCAGCTATTGGGAGAACTTCGCCGTATTTGTGCTTGTTTCCTGTGATAAATAATATTTCGTCTGGGCTAGCGGTATCTTTCATATTCTATTCTCCTCTTCAATCTTTCCTCGATATATCTTCCTCTTAACTTGATTTCATTTACTCTATCCTTGATCTCCCTGTATTTTTCACTATATGTCCTTGCATATCCATTCCAGAAATTCTTCATAAATAACTCGGTTATTTCAGGGG
Source organism: Thermoproteota archaeon (assembly GCA_013154205.1). Taxonomy (GTDB): domain Archaea; phylum Thermoproteota; class Thermoprotei_A; order Sulfolobales; family Desulfurococcaceae; genus JAADCY01. Next base: position 7,600 of record JAADCY010000008.1, read on the forward strand.
CTAACGCGTTTATGCTGCGTTCTATTAGGTGTACATCAATAGCGTACTCTTCAATATCTGTACTGTGCCCTGCAAGACCGAAATCGATTATGTAGATTGTATTGGTTGTTTCATTGTATAATATATTGGCTAGTGTAAGATCTCCGTGGTAGATCTTGAGACTATGCATTTTCCCTACATATTCCCCGAGCCTTGACGCTATCGTACTTATAGTTTTATTTCTGAGGTATTCTATTGTATCTGAAAGCTTAGTGCCAAGGATGTATTCCATTATTATGATGGAGTTAAAGGGATCGACAAAAAGAGGGGCAGGGACAGGAAGTCCGGATAAATAAAGCTTGGCCAGTATCTTTGCCTCGGTCTTCGTCCTTCTTTCTCTGAATAACTTATCGAATAAGGGATGCCTGTATGGTTTGCTGATCCTGTGTTTTACTATTAGCTTAGTCCCAAGCGCTTCTAGAACATAGATCTTTGCCTCGGCGCCCTCACTGATAAGTGTTAGTTTGGAAGCCATGGTAGGTCCACCTCGTCGAGACGCCATCTCTGTTTGATGAACGCTTTTTCGGGCTCAATAGTTATACCATGAAGAAAGAGTAGTAGGCCTGTATAGGCGATCATCGCCCCATTATCTCCTGAGACATCGGGCGAGGTTCCTTTGTATTTGGCACCATGTAGTGTAGCCATTGCCTCTAGTTTTTGGCGTAATGCAGTATTTGATGCTACACCGCCAACTAATAGAACTTCTTTTTTACCTGTAAGAAGCAGTGCTCTCTCAGCAACTTCGACTATCATGTCAAACGCTGTTTCTCGTAGACTTAAGCAGACATCCCCGAGTTCTTTCTTAGAACGTGCTTTCTCCGCGTGTTTAAGGCTTGCTGTTAGTAGTCCTGAAAAACTAAGGTCTATTCCTTTCACAGTATATGGAAGGTCTATGAAGTTGGAGCCCCAATCACTGCATATATCTACTTGGTGTTTGCCGTTAACAACGTAGGGTGGCGCCAATCCTACTTCGCGCGCGAAGGTGTCGAGGAGGTTTCCAAGAGGTATATCAAGAGTTTCTCCTAGAACTCTGTATCTTTTCTTTCTCTGAATAGCGATTAGAGTATTACCGCCTGAAACATATATTACAAGTGGATCAGTGAATCCTGCCACGAATTTGCCTATTTCTATATGAGCTACTGCATGATTAACAGGTATCAGAGGCTTGGAGTAATAGGAAGCTAGAAATCTTGCCAGAGTAGCGCCTATTCGTAGACATGGCCCTAGACCTGGCCCTAACGCTACGGCGATACCGTCAATGTCTCTGATATGTATGCCAGCCTTATTCAGAGCCGATTTTAAGACTTGTGGAGCCTCTCTTGCATGATGAAGTGAAGCTTCGCGTGGGTGTATTCCTCCTTTCGCCGGAACATATTTGGAATATACATTTGCAAGTATTCTTATATTTGAATCATTCTTCTCAACTATACCGATACCGAATGTATGGCTTGTAGATTCTATTCCTAAGATGAACGTCAATTTATATCTACTCTTTTTAATTATAACAAGACATGTTGTTTTGTCTTAAGGCGTATTGAAATATAGTGTATCGGAGAAAGATAGCTAGAAAATCGCTGAGTAGGGTATACATTGTTACTTCTTTTCCCTTACGTACTCAACGTAACCGCATTTACCACAATGCCATCGAGGAATAGGTTTTTTATGAAACGCCATGAAGCTTCCGCATTTTGGGCATTTTTTGTTTTTCGGTTTTATCGTACCGGTATTGTAGTCGAACTCATATAGTTTATGTACGTGAGCCATCTAGTTCACCCCATTCCCTGTTCTTTCATCATTTGTTCTAGCTGATAGGATTGTGTTGCGTACTCATTTCTCTTTATTACATGGGGTGGCTCGAAGGCCTTGGCCCTCTCGGGAGTGTCATAGATGTGTACTTCAACGTTTGACACGCCCATGCCGTACTCGGTATCTATTTTTCTAACATAAACTCTTTCTACATCAACGCCATAGGCTTTTGCAAGTTCTACACGTATAAGGCCTCTTGAAGGAGTGGTTCGGCCTATATGTGCTATTCTAACAACTAGTTCTTTTCTCTTAATTAGCGGATTATACCATTCTTTTACTACCTCGGCAGTATATTCTCCTAATTGTAGCTGTTTTCCCAAACTATTAACCCCCGTTCCTCTTGTTTATCTCTCCTTATGGTTTCGTATTCACCTTATTTAAGAACACTATGTCTGGTTTAAATCTTTTAAGTAATCGCCGTGCTTTGATAGTGTCGGAGATTGTTATGACCGCTCCGTAACCTGGGTATCCATATATGATTGTTTTTCCATGTCTCGTTAATGATATAGCCATTGTTATCAGGTCTTCTTCACCATGTACTATGAATTTTTCCATAGCTATTGATATGATTGTTCTTGAGTTCTGCGATATTGTGCCCGGAGGATTAATTATTAATTGATTAGTATGTTCTTCTTTATCCAGCGCGGTCTTAATCCTTCTACGCGTTTTTAGATCTAATATCTTAATTCCGCCATAGAAGTACCTTGATACTATATCGCCTACTAGGTAATCGCCTTTAATGTTACATTCGAAAAAGGCTTCTGGTTTTTCATTAATAATGAATAGTCCATGTGGATAGGCAAAATATCTCCGTAAGTGTTTGGGTAGTCTTAAAACAAGTAATGGTGTTCGGGCGTTATGCAACTTTGATCGCGTATCTACCGGGTTTTTCTATGCCGAGCATTTTGGCAACCAATGATTTTTCCGGGTCTATTATTATTACTACTCCTTCCCACTCATCTGTAAAATCGTTTGATCCACAAATAGGGCAGATCTCGACTTCCTTATCTACTAAGGCTTTGCATCTTCTACAAGCTTTGAATGGTTTTCGTTTAATAGGCAATTATGTTCACCCCTTCTTCTTTAGCCATTTAAGATTGCCCAGATAGGGCTGCCTCATTGTCAACTGTACTCTTAGACCTTTTCCTGGCAGAGGAGCGACATTGTATACTCTTGCCCTAACTATGTCGCCTTTTTCGATCATTCTTTTAGAGTCTCTGAGTAGAAGTGCTGGACGTGTTGGATCGTATTCTATTCTCTCATCAGCGATCTGGTTGATATATATGAATCCATCGGAGGCTCCTAGGTCAACAAATACACCGTTTTTAACAACAGTATTTACTTCTCCTTCTACAACTTCCTTTACAAATGGATAGAATGCTAATATTGTGAACTCTACTTTATGGTATGTTGCCCCATCTCCAGGTATTATCTTGCCTTGGGGATCGACATCCACGTCGAAAACTGTGACTATTATGCCCATGTTTCTAGTTATTACACCTTCATATTTTCTTCTGAGCTCTTCCCAGGCTGCGACATCAAGTGGTTTTCCGAATTTGTCGGGTGGTATCCGTATTACATCTCTGACTCTATATATTCTGTAGACCAATTTGTTTCACCGCATCATATCCCGTTATTGGTCAAGTACTATTTAATAGTTGAATAAAAACCTACAAATACAAATATAATGATTTTTACGGTGGTTAATACTCTATTCCCTCTACATCTACCATCATTTTTTCTTCACGAAGATATATTTCCGGTATACCATGTTCTCTGAGCTTTCTTCTGAGTTCTTTATCATTTGTTGCCACGCCGCACTTATGCTCCTTGGCGTAATGCAAGATTAGATCATCGGTTGGTAAATCATTTTCTTCTGCTTCAACTATTTTACAGTACCTCTTAACGATCTCTAATGCTAGTCTTGCAGGCTTTGATATGCTTGGTTTACCTGTTTTTGCTAGTTTTTCGAGTTCTTCCATAACTTGTGTTAATACTATGTATTCGGGCTTGGTTTCGATAATGTCTTCGATTTGTTCGAAAACATTGATTCCTCGGGCTATTGTCATTAACATGTTGGTGTCGAGCACTATGCAGGGCTTTTTCCTCACGGTTTGGCCTCCTCTACAATGCCCCAGCCTGTTAATCTCCATCTTCCCAGTACTCTTCTACTGATAGCTATCCTCGAGCCTTCCCATGCGACAACTGGATCGCGTAGTTTTAACTCTATATAATCGCTGGTTACACGCATGACTACGGCTAGACGTATCGCTGTACCTGCTGTTACGACGATTATTTCACGCGGCTGTATAGGTTTTACCTGGACCATCTCCTTCATTCCGACTACGCGCTGTAGGAGTTTATAGTTAACTTTTAGATATGTTACTGGTTCGGGCACTTTACCTGGTATTCCTACAACGTTGCCTACAAGTGCATCGGCCTTTGTCAGCGACGGGTCTAGCTTGGTTCCTATAGCTAGTAGTCCTCCCGGTCTTGCTTCTTCTACTTCTAGTTTGCCGAATCTAAGTGATACTACTTCGGTTACTACGGGCTCATAGACGTAGCGTCCGGGCGCTATGGGTTTCCTGACTCCTGGCCTTATCTCTATTTCATCACCTACTCTCAGTACGCCCTGCATAAGTGAGCCGCCTATTACTCCTCCTTTTAGTTCGTCTGGCTTAGTTCCTGGCTTGTTTACATCGAAGCTCCGTACAACATACATTAATGGTGGTTTTGAAAGCTCTCTTTTCGGCGTAGGGATATATTCTTCGATTGCTTGGAGAAGCACGTCAATATTAGCTTTATGTAGCGCGCTAACAGGTATTACGGGGGCGTTCTCAGCCCATGTACCTTTGAGGAAGTTTCTTATTTCTTCATAGTTCTTCTTTGCTCTTTCCTTAGATACTACGTCGATTTTGTTCTGGACAACGACGAGGTTTCGAACACCTATAATATCAAGTGCTACGAAGTGCTCGAGGGTTTGGGGTTGTGGGCACGGCTCATTGGCAGCGATTACGAGAAGCGCTCCATCCATTAGTGCTGCGCCGCTCAGCATTGTAGCCATGAGAGCTTCATGGCCCGGCGCGTCGACGTAGCTGACTCTTCTCAATAATCGAGACTCCGAGCCATCAGGACATATAGGCTCCGTTGTGTAGGCTTCCGGAGGCTCTAGATTATCACAATAAGCAATATTTCCGTCAGCGTATCCTAGCTTTATAGTCATTCCTCTCTTTAGCTCTTCGCTGTGCCGCGCTGTCCATATCCCTGTGAGGGCTTGAACCAGCGTTGTCTTGCCGTGATCGACGTGTCCTACTACTCCAATGTTTACTTCAGGTTGTTTTTCTTCCCAGGGCAAAACATGTTCACCTCAAATACGATTCTATATCGGCTAAGCATATTTTTATGATAGGCTGTGAAAAACAGTCTAGAATGTATTCTATGTGTTCATAGTGGGGCCTACTTATACACGATCTTTGTGTTTATCTGTACTATGTCTTCTGTCACCATGTTTCCACGTACCATTTTCCTGCGACGCTCTCCCTTTTCACGTGGATGGAATCCTGGTGGTCCTGACAATAATACCCTCTTCTTGACGCCGCCCATAACATCTGGTCTCATCGGGAAACCACTGTTATCGCTTCCGCCCGTTATCTGTATTTTTACGCCTTTGAGCCCTACGAGTTCGCCATCAAATACATCTCCTATTCTTAGGCCGATAATCCTCTTTGTGCGGTCATCATTGACTCGGATCTGCCATGCACGCGCTCTGAAGATTACGCCTTCTAGCTCGTTTGTACCGGTCTTATTGACGAGTAGCTCGGCGTTGACATGCGCTTCGGATTCAGGAATATTGTCATCGACTACAAGTCTTCCAGTTATCTTGACCTTGTCTTTTGTGTCTGGCTTAATCATCCTTATAGTGGCTACGCCGTGTACAGCCTTTATCTTCTCCGCCAGCTTGCTGTTAACCTTTATGATTGGCAGTTCGAGCCCTTCTTTCATCTTATCGTTATATTCTATTTCAGCGTCTCCTACAACTTTGACCTTCTCAATAATTTCGGATTTCGGTGCTTCCGGATCTGATATAACTATTTTGAAGTCTGCCATATCTTCTTCACCACCAGTTGCCCGGTGGTTATTTCAAACCTATCGGCATATAGGGGTATTTATATTGCTAGGTGAACCTATACAGGGTTAATAATATACTTGACTATATAAAGGCATTGAAGGATAGGCGGATAGGAGGATGATAACCGTGGCGTCAACCGGTGAAAAGAATATCAAAAAATGGGTAAGGCAGCCAATAGTTGTTGTTCTCGGTCATGTTGATCACGGTAAAACAACTCTACTAGACAAGATAAGGGGTACAGCGGTTGCTAAGAAGGAGCCTGGAGAAATAACACAGCATGTTGGTGCAAGTATTGTACCTGCGTCGGTGCTCGAAAAAGTAGCTAAGCCTCTGAAGAAATACTTTCCCAAGCTAAAGATCGAGATCCCGGGCTTGTTATTTATAGATACCCCTGGGCATGAATTATTCACTAATCTCCGTAAAAGAGGGGGTAGCGTAGCTGATATTGCTATACTCATCGTTGATGTCCTGGAAGGCTTCCAGCCGCAGACATGGGAGAGCATAGAAATACTTAAGGAAAGAAGGGTTCCATTCATTGTAGCTGCTAATAAAATAGATAGATTGTCGGGCTGGAAGCCTCATCCTGATGCTCCATTCCTTGAGACTATTAGAAAACAAGATCCACGTGTAGTTAGTAGGCTTGATGAGCTAATATATCGACTAGTCGGTCAATTATATGAGGCAGGATTCATGGCGGAAAGATTCGACCGTGTTAAGGACTTCAGAAGAACGGTCGCAATAGTCCCGATATCAGCAAAGACTGGAGAGGGTGTTCCGGAGCTCCTAGCACTTCTCGTGGGCCTTGTACAACAGTTCATGAAAAAGAAGCTTGTCACGAGCAATGAGCCTGCTAGAGGCGTGGTCCTAGAAGTAAAGGAAGAACCAGGTCTTGGGACAACAATAGACGTGATAATTTATGATGGAGTATTAAGGAAAGGAGACATAATAGTTGTAGGTAGCAAGGGAGAAGCAATAGTTACCAAGGTTAGAGCACTTCTCATGCCAAGGCCATTACAGGACATGCGTGCCCATGAAGGTAAATTCAGACAAGTGGACGAAGTAGTCGCGGCAACAGGAGTCAAGATATCAGCTCCAAACCTTGAAGGCGTTCTGGCTGGTTCGCCAATACTAGTTGTACCTAATGAACAGCTCATAGAGGAATACAAGAAGAAAGTACTAGAGGAAATCGAATCGATAAGAATTAAAACAGACAATATCGGTGTCGTTGTCAAGGCCGACACCCTAGGAACTCTTGAAGCAGTTGTAGAAGCCCTAAAAAGGGAGAACATACCTGTACGACTAGCTGATGTAGGGCCGGTTTCAAAGAACGATATTATTGAGGCCTCGGTAACACTCAAGCAGAACAAGCTATATGGAGTGGTAATAGCGTTCAACGTTAAGATTCTTCCAGAAGCCGAAGAACTTGCTAGAAGAGAAGGTGTTAAGATATTCAAGCATAACGTGATTTACAGATTAATAGAAGAATACACCGAATGGGTTAGAAAGATCAAAGAGGAAGAGAAGAGGAAAGAACTCGAAACCTTGGTTAGACCAGGTAAAATAAGGATTCTACCAGGATATGTCTTCAGGAGAAGTAATCCGGCGATCGTTGGTATAGAGGTTCTTGGTGGAGTTATTAAGCCCGGGTATCCGGTTATGAGGAGTGATGGTCTCAGACTAGGAGTTATTATGCAGATTAGGGATCGCGATAACGTGTTAAGAGAAGCTAGAGTGGGCCAAGCGGTAGCGATAAGCATTAGGGGTAAGATACTGATCGGTAGACATGTTGATGAAGGAGATATTCTCTATACAGACATACCTAAAGAACATGCACGTTTATGGCTAACGAAGTATAAGAGCGAGTTAAGTGATGATGAGAAAATGGTGTTAAATGAGATAATTAAGATCAAGAAGAAACAAGACCCCTTCTACGGTCTAGTATTCTAGAGATGGATCACCAGTCAATGATTTCTTCATCATTAAATATTACTCTAATTTCTCTCTCAGCGCTCTCTGGGCTATCACTTGCATGGACAACATTTTCCTGTTTAGAGAGAGCGTAATCTCCCCTAATTGTTCCCGGCGGTGCCTCTCTACCATCTGTAGGCCCGATCATTAGTCTGACAACAGATATTGCCTTATCTCCCTCGAGAACCATCGCTATTATAGGGCCTGAAGTCATGAACTTTATTAATGATTCAAAGAAGGGTTTACCCTTATGAACAG
>JAADCY010000196.1 GCA_013154205.1 Thermoproteota archaeon
AGAGCAGCTGATAATAGGACGAACGCAGTATTTCCAGTGTTGACCGGATCCATCAACACTTATCACTTCACGCATTTTCTTAAAGTTGTTATTTTAATAATGGATGATCCTTAAGTTGTAATAAAAAATTTTCTTATAAAATTTAAACTTTAAGAAAGCAATTCTCGATCATTATTTACCAGTTCGTTAGATTTACCTAACTTTATATATACAGTATATACTTCTCTAGTTGTACCTGAATTTTATATAACGACAAAATATAAACTATACAGACATACGAACTCTGCGTATAAATAGATATTGTAAAAAGAACTATAGCATGATTATAAACATGGATAACATTATTTTAACAATCCCATAAATATAACTAATTATATTAACTACACTACGTATTGGGTGTAGGTAATGGGCGGTATTTTTGGGTTTGTTTCAAGAGAAAAAATTTCAGGCAAGATTCTATATGAAGGACTAAGAAGACTCATTTACCGCGGATACGATGGTGCTGGCTACGCTTTTCTTGATGATAAGGGCAAACTCATTGTTAGGAAGAAGGCGGGACATATAGAGAAAATATGGAAGGATATAGGTATAACAGAGATAATGAGCGATATAGCGATTGCCCATACACGCTATGCTAACCGTGGATGGCCTAAAGACGAAAACACACATCCCCTGCAGGACTGCCATAGAAGACTCGCAGTCGTTGTTGACGGTATTATCAAAGACTATGAGAATATAAGAAACGATCTTACCCGTGAAGGCCATAAGTTCATATCAACAACAGATGCCGAAGTATTAGCCCATCTTCTAGAAGATGTAACTGATAAGGAGAACAAGATCGATGACGTCATTGGTATAGGGAGGATCGTTGACGGCGTATATGCTTTTGCAGCATTATTCCAAGGCGATCGCAGGATATATGTCCTCACTCATGGCCAGCCGCTGGTTATAGGTATCGGAGAGAATGGCTTCTACATATCTAGTGACATTCCTAGCCTACATGGATTTGCCTCCGAGGCGGTCGTGCTCGGAGATAATATGGCAGGAGTAATTGGTAGGGATGGCTTCACGGTCTATGATATAATGACTGGTGGAGAAGTCAAACAACTCATTCGTAAGAGAGTGAAGTATCCAGCAGGACTCTGGGACAAGGCTGGCTATCCACACTATATGTTGAAAGAAATCTACGAGATACCCCACGCTCTAAGACAAACTATCAACGGCCTCATGGACAAATACCTCAGATTAGCAGCGATGATAATACAGGGAGCCCGGAACGCCTACGTAATAGCCAATGGCACAAGCCTCCACGCAGGACTAGTATCGCTCTACTATTTTGCCGACCTAGCAAAAATAGACCTAGAGGTGGTAAGCGCCGCTGAGTTCCCCTATTACGGCCTAGAACACGTCGGGACAGGGACAGTGATAATTGCTATCAGTCAGAGCGGTGAGACAAGCGATGTGATCAGGAGCATTAAGCTGGCCAAACAGCGTGGAGCAGTGATCGTTGGCGTGACAAACATGGTCGGCTCAAGACTAACCCTCGAGAGCAACGTATACCTACCAATAAGTGCTGGTCCAGAAATAGCTGTTCCAGCAACGAAGACCTTTACCTCAACGATAGCAACTCTTCTAGTCCTCGCAGCCTATACAGGTATGCATACAGGGCAGATCGGCCAGGGAGACGTCAGGATGATCTATAGCGAGATCGAGGAGCTCTCAAAGAGACTACAGCACGAACTACCAAGGATAGATCGGGATGTGACAAAGATAGTTGAGTCTCGTGAGGGCTGGGACAACGTATACGTTAGTAGTAGTGGTATAAACTACCCGGTAGCCCTTGAAGCAGCTTTGAAGCTTAAAGAAGCGGCAATACTACATAGTGAAGGAGTACAGCTGGGCGAGCTAAGGCATGGCCCGATGGTCCTTGTAAGGCCAGGATTCCCGGTCATACTGATAAAGCCCTATGAAGAACAAGCCCTAGAGCTATATGATAAGGTTGTACGAGAGATCAAGAGTAAGAAGGGAAGTCTACTCGTCGTATCGATGGATGAAGAGGGGGAGAACGCTATACGCACGGTACATACGATCAAGTACTTAGCACCGATAGCCAATATAATACCGTTACAGCTACTAGCCTATAGGATAGGTGTAAAGCTGGGAAGACCTATCGATACACCACCAGGCCTTGCGAAGGCCGTTACAACATAAAAACATTGTTTTCCAAATACATTTTTACACTTCAAGCAAATGAATGAGCCTTATTTCTCCTTACTGATGATCTCAGGGTAGTCGGAATACTGTTTTGGATCTATACCTCTAGGTTCCCATGCAACGATCATCCCAGAGTAGGCGGAGCGGTACTGTATGAAATCAACGTGTTTAAAGAAAGACCATATAATAGAAGCTGTTCCAGCAATATCCCATAGTCTTACCTCGTTAAGTATTCGTTTACCGCTGATAAGCTCGATCGTTAGTTTTCTATTGACTCCTTTCAATGGATCTCTGCCACCGTCAATAGATAATACTATGCTATCCAAGTCTATATGCTCGGGTAAAACATGCTTGTAGCCGAGTACCTGGTATATGTTGCGGATTCTATCACTTTCCTCCACCAGGAAGACTCCTTTCGTGTCCAAGACGCTTGCCATGCCTGCTGATAATCTTACCATGTCATAGGGGTTGAAATGTGGTGTTGAAAAACCATAGAGCAATCCTATATCAGCTTTTACCCCAAGCTCCCATATACGGGTTACATCGTGGACGTAGGCCTTGATCTTTAATCCAAGTATTTTCTCAGCATACACCATGGCTTTTTCGAGCGCCGAGCGCCTCAGGTCCACTGCTATGATATCTAGTTTTACATCGTGTTTCTCCAGTATTGCTTTGGCTAAGGCTATGAAGCCTATGCCTTTTCCACTACACACGTCTATCAATGTGATCTTATCTTTCTCCTCTAGGAGTGCTTGGAGAGAGGAGTGCTCTAAGATTTTATGCATTTTCTCTACTGATTTCTCCAGCCTCTTCGTCCCCTCGGGAGTGTCGAGGTCTTCTACCCATTTGAATATTTGGTATAGTTTTTCGAGTTCTTCACTCATTGTTCGCCCACCAGTTCCTGGGCGAAATCGTATGTTTTGGACACTAGGTCTTCAAGGTATCTCAGGTCTAGCTTTGATGCTATGTATAGTCTGTGGAGTTTGGGCACTATCGCGACATGCTGGAGCAATAATGGGTTTTTGAGTCTTTTAGCAAGCTCCATTATCTTATCCATAACCCTCCTATTATTATAGATCATATAGTACGTTTTACCGTTAATCTTGGTTTTTTCGACATGCATTTTCTCTATGCCATGTATCGCGCGTTTTATGCCGAGCCTATAGTATCCCTTCCTGACGAGATGTGCTTCGCCGGGGAAATGTGTGTCTTTATCATAATGATATA
>JAADCY010000158.1 GCA_013154205.1 Thermoproteota archaeon
TAGAGCTTGGATGGTCTAAAGAATATAGCCTCGTTTTCCTCATGCTCTCAAACATAGTCTATGCCTCGATAGCATACCCTATAGGTATTATAAGCGATAGAATGGGTGATGAAAGACGCTATCTATATCCATTGGTCTTCGTGATAACATTTATCACGGGCATGGTGCTCGCACTATCATCATCTCCGTTAGCGGCAATTGTATCATTTATTCTCCTCGGAGTCTACATGGCCTTCAACGATACATTGAGAAGAATAATAACTGGCCTACTCCTACCGGTAGAATCGCGTGGAGCCGGATACGGGTACATGCATGGAGTATATGGTTTTGCGTATCTTACCGGAAACATTGTCCTGGGTAAACTCTACCAATTATACGGTGCAAGGATTGGTTTTACATACATGTCATTCATGGCCCTAATAGGCTTTGTAACGGCATTGTTGTTTACAGCATCATATAAGCGCTCAATTCTTAACCGTATATAGCGCATTAATAATTGAATAGGTGACTAGCTATGGTCACAAGCCTAAAGGGAAGACACTTCTTAACACTAGCGGATTTTACGAAGGAAGAACTAGAATTCATGCTTGACACGGCCAGAATGCTTAAGGAAAGATATCTTGCAGGGGAGAGGATAATACCCATCCTGCGCGGAAGACACTTAGCACTACTCTTCGAAAAGCCAAGCACACGTACAAGGATAAGCTTTGAAACAGCAATGCTTGAACTAGGCGGAGACGCCTTATACCTTAACTGGAGAGACCTACAGCTAGGCAGAGGCGAGACCATAGAGGACACAGCTAGGGTATTGTCCCGATATGTCGACGGCATAATGGCGCGGGTCTACGAGCACGAGAAACTGGTAAAACTAGCCCAGTACAGCCGTGTACCAGTAATCAACGGGCTCAGCGACCTCCTACATCCAGCCCAGGCATTAACCGATATCTATACCATAATGGAGAAGAAAGACAGGGATCTAAGGAAATTAAAGATAGTGTTTGTAGGTGATGGACGAGACAATGTTCTCCACAGCCTTATGCTCGGCATAGGGATTCTAGGCGGCAAAATAGTGATCGCAAGCCCGAAGGGATACGATCCAGATCCAAGCGTCGTGAAGCTGTTCGAGGAAAAAGCCGTTCCCAACGGTGGAGAATATGAGATCATAAGAGACCCGATAGAGGCTGTGAAAGGAGCAGATGTAATATATACCGATGTATGGGTCAGCATGGGCCAAGAATCCATGAAGGAGAAGAAAATACGTGATCTAAGCCCGTATCAGGTCAACAAGGAACTCATGAGCTATGCGAAGCCGGATGCCATATTCATGCACTGCCTCCCAGCCCATAGAGGGCAAGAAGTCACTGATGACGTTATAGACGGTAAGTGGAGCGCCGTATGGGATCAGGCCGAGAACAGGAAACATGTACAGAAAGCTATACTCGCGCTACTAATACCCTAACAATGATCATCAATCCTGTTGAACGGTTACCGGGAGATATTACCATACAATATTTTTATATTCTATCTGACATACCCTTGAAATCCAGAGATAAACTATTGCATTAAATTAATGGTTTGCCCATTACTTCGGCTTATGGGGGAAAAGAATGTTCCAAGAATTCGAGAAGCTCATCACAAAGATCTACGAGGCCCTTGATAAGAGGCCTGAATTATCAAAAATCCTCACAGCAGTCTTACTAGCGGTCTTCACCAGTATAGGAATATATCTCCGCGCACTCCCCGCAATTAGATGGGGTCTAGAACTACATGCTAACGACCCGTGGATCGAGTATTGGCAGGCCAACTACACATATTATCACGGACTCTTGAGCTGGTATACTCTGACCCGTGCCAATCCAGCCACACATATCTTCTGGTATCCATGGGGAAGAAACTTCGTATTATCAGCTTATCCCGGCCTACCAATATGGACTGCCCTAACATACTATATAACCGGGGCTTTCGGCATAACTGTTAAGGCATGGGTGGCATTACAGCCGCTCGTGTTTGCCGGTATAACGTTCATAACGCTGTTCTTCGCTGTGAGGGAGATAATGGATGGAAGCAATATTGCGGGATTAATGGCTGCACTGCTCTATGCTGTAGTGCCAGCCGCTAGTGATAGAACTATAGTGGGTTTCGTCGAGAAAGAAGGCGTTGCAATGGCTATGGTATTCCTATTCTTGTTCTTCTACTCAAAGCTTATGAAGACCTATAAGCGCAGAAACGTCGACGTCAAAAAGAAAATATTATACCTAGTCCTAGCCGCTCTGAGCATGGCATCGGTAGGATGGTTCTGGGGAGGATTCCTCTACGTATGGGCAGGCGTGATAATCTTCATGATACTATACCCGCTATTAGCGTCCAAGGAGATAACAGCTAATTTCCTGAAATACAATATTGCGCTGGTCTTCCTATCAGTGTTTTTCGCATCAGCAGCTCCATCGATACCCGAAGCCTTAGGCTTCTACCCGAGATTCCATGTTAAGAGTATTGGCGTAATGCTCCTAGCGTCAATGATACTGCCAGTAATATATTATCTACTTGCCAACTCCAAGCACGTTAAGAAGAGGATACTTACGCCTGGCCGCTACTTCCTAATATTATTGTTTGGCGTTATAACCGGCATAGTATTGGCTGCTAAGGGTATATTGCCGATAGGTGGTAGAATCGCATGGGCTTTAGGCCTAAGGTTTTTCGGAGCATCACCATTAACGGAAAGCATTGCGGAGCAACAGCCCGCCCTCGTAGCTAAGGGCTTGCTAGGAGTACTCACAGCATGGGGTACAGGTACATACGCCTTATTCTTTGTGTCACCACTAATACTTGCTATTGTGGGAGCATTCTATCTACTCTATAAGGGGCGTGCCGACAGAGTTTATCTGGCATTATCATTCCTGATAGCGTTCTACGCATATATGAATGCAACTTATTTCGAAGCAACAGCGGCGACATACGGACTAGCTGTTGCAGGATGCTTCCTTGGATGGCTCTTCATGAAATTCATACCTAGCAAGAAAGAAGTAATGGAGCGTAAGAGGGGAAGAGTAAGCTTCCACCATAAATCATCTGCTAGAATAATAGCCTTCATATTCGTAGTACTAGCACTGATAAACCTGACAGCTGCCGGGGCAGTCACATATGACAGTCACATCAAGATGGTACCATCAATAATGGCAGGCGGAGCCCCTGTCAACGCAAAAACTAATGCATGGTATGATACACTGAAATTCCTCAGAGAACACACGGGTAAAGACGCTCTAGTAGTTGCTTGGTGGGACTACGGATATTGGATCAGCGTAGGGGCACACCGCTATACATTAGCCGACGGTGCTACTCTAAACGGTACACAGATATCATTGCTCGCAAAAGTTCTAACAGCATATAATGAGACAGAGGCCGTGAAGATACTCAAAGAGCTCAAGGCCCCCG
>JAADCY010000138.1 GCA_013154205.1 Thermoproteota archaeon
GAGCAACGATTAACATGGATGGAACAGCGATGTACCAGGCAATAGCCACGTTCTTCATAGCTAACGCTTTAGGAATACATTTGACCCTGGCGCAACAGCTCATGATAGTATTGACGGCGGTCCTAGCATCTATCGGTACAGCAGGAGTACCTAGCGCCGGACTAATAATGTTAGCGATGGTTCTGCAGAGCGTGGGATTACCGCTCACAAACGCAAACGTTATGCTAGCCTACTCGATGATAGCGGGTATAGACGCCATACTCGACATGGGCAGAACAATGGTCAATGTAACGGGAGACCTTGTTGGGACAACCATAGTTGCTAAGACGGAGGGAGAACTCGACCTCTCCAAGTGGAAATAGGTTAAAACATAAACTGTTTTTCCCTCTTCATAAAAACACTGTAGTAAGGCAAATTTGCAATAATCAAACACATTATCGAAATAGAATGTCTCAGCATAGTAATTTATGAGAATTGTTTTTGACGAAAAATATAACTATTAAGGTATTCTCTATAATGGTCTTCCTTATTTATGTGGATATTTGGCCTCTATCCCCCATGCTCCGATTTTTGCTTTTAGTATGAGCTCTCCAGGCCAGTAGTTCTTGACTGTGTCGTAGATCTCTTTTACGAGATCAGCAATGTTGACTGTGCTATATAGTTCTCCTCGTTTTAGTGTTAGTGATAACTCTAGCCTATTGTTTTTCAGCTTGTACTTGTACTTGTCTATAAAGAGATCGTACCGCCATATTATCTCGGGGACCTTGCCGAGTATCTTGATGATATCTTTTTCCCTGCTGGTATCAAGTGTGTAGGCATAGGTCTTCCTATGATGGATCACTACTTTTAGTTTCCCGGAATAAGATTCCTTTGTCTCGACGTATTGTTTTGCAGCAATCAGTGCTATGTCGTTGAATTGTTCAAGTCTGCTTTCCTCATCCAGTACTATGTCTATGATACTCATTCTAGGATCCTCAGTCACACCTATACTAATAACGGGGACATTTAGGCTGAGGAGTTTCTTCCCTATAGCCACCCTCGGCGGTAAGCGTTCTTCACGTTGCTCCATCACGGGTTTAGCAGGTTTTTTCTCAACAGGTTTTTCTTCTCTGGGCTTCTCCTCCACGTGTTTTTGTTCTTCGTGTTTTTCAGATGGTGTTTTCAATAATCTTGATATTTGTTGTGGTAGTATTTCCTCGGGGAAGGAATATAAGAGTACGTGGGCGTATCTAGCTCCTAGTGTATCCATTTCTCTGAGTATGTTCTGTGCTCGTGGCCCATGGAATTTCTTGCCAGCAATCTCTGCTATCACTCCTATGGTTTTACCGTTAAGTATGAATATCTTTACATCACCGATTTCCCTCTTATCAGTGCATAGTCTGAAGTGCGCCATGCATGGCTTGTCCAGGCATAGATGTCCTATAGTCTTCTCGACGAATTCCTCGGGGTTACTTGTTTTCTGTGATAGTAATATTTTACCTTTCAGAAGGATATTTGTAAGAATCACGATATCATCGAGTACTTTGCTAATGTATTCTATGATTTTTTCATCATAGTTTTTACTAGGCAAAACAGGAAACACCTCAAAGCATTGTACAACATAGTTCATATTATATTTTTATATCTACAGATGTTACTGATAATTTTAACGGTAGGAAATACTTCTTATAGGATTTAAATACAGTTTTATCTAGCAAGGAATAATTGTAGCATTATTGTACGATAAGCAATACGTAAAACGCAGGATAAAAAGGATGAACTAGAGTGAAATTAATAGTTTTCTAGATGTTCTTTGAAAGCTCTCTGATAATCTCTTCAGCCTGTCCTATTAGTTTCTTTGCCTGACTGACAAGCTGCATAGCCGCAGTTACATCGTCGTGTTTAAGCTTCTCCTCTACCTGATTCAGCAGTGTCGTAGCATTTCCTAGTAGCTGGTAGGCCTGTTCTATCATCTTGAGTGCTGTCTCGTTCTTCTCCCTCTCAGCCTTAGCCTTCAGTACTGATAACGTCTTGTTGTCAATACTGATCCTAGTCTTCAGCACTTTTATCTCGATCTCCAGCTTTGCCTTCGCCTTTTCCTTCGCAGCTTTTATCAGTGCTTCTGCCTCGTTGATGAGGGTCTTCGCCTCCATTATCTTGAGTTTTGCTTCTCCAACATACACTAGTGCTTCTATTGTCTTGTTCTCTTCTAGCATTTTCTCGGCTTCATCCAGTAGTCTTGATGCGTTAACTAGTAGTTGTCTTGACTGGTTTAGTAGCTTCATGGCATCTGTTACATTGAGCTTCTCTGCTTTAATGTATAGCCTGTCTATCTTAATCATTGTCTGGTTGATATTCTTCCTCATATTGCTGATCATCTGTTCCAAGTCTTTCTTGATTTTTTCCATTATCTCCTGTATCATTTTCTCGATATCCTTCATCTTGTCCTCAATCTTCTTGATCATGTTTTTTACCATACTGATTATCTTCGCTGCCTCTGTGACGTTGCCCTGCTGGAGGGTCTTGTTCGCCTCTTCCACCATCTGCATTGCCTGTTGTAGTGTCTTGTTGAGCATCTCTAAAGCCTTCTCAGCCTGTGTGGCGTTGAGCTTCTGTGCTGTCTCAAGCATTTTGGCCAGTGTCTTATTGTATTGTCTGATTACCTGTATTGTCTGGTTGATCTCTTTCTCGAGGTTGATCTTTACCGTCTTGACTGTCTCAATTACTCCTTCAGCTGTAGTTATAGTTATATTGACCTGGACTATGATCGAGTCTATCTTGTTCATTATCTCTAGTGCAACTGTTACGTTGACCTGCCCACTAGCAGCCATTTTCTCCAGTTCTTTGTAGAGCTTCATGGCCTCTTCGAGCATCTCGTCTGCCTGGATCGTCATGTTTACCGCGTCGCTGCAACCACACTTCTTGGCCTCCTGCATTACTTTTTCGAGCTTCTCCTGGGTCTCCATTATCCTTGCCTTTATCTCTTTGAGTTTCTCCATGATGTCTTCAGCCATGTACTTGGAGGCGTTCTTGGTTATCATTCCCCATGCTTCGCGGAGCATGGTCTTTATCTCTGCCATAACGCGTAGTGCTCCTGTTAGGTTGCCGTTCCTTATCATCTCCTCGGCCTGTACTGTGAGATTTAGCATTAGCTTGTACAGCTTCATCGTCTCATTGACTAGTTCTAGTAGCTTGGTATTGTTTGTCTTGATGGCTTGTTGTCTCAGCTTCTCAAGTGTCTGGTTGAGGTTTCTGAGCCTCGCCTTTATCTCTTGTAGTGTGACGTTAACGGTTTTCTCTAGCATTAACTTGACCGTGGCCGTGTTTGTCGTCACGTTGGTTTCTACATATACTTTGATGATCGGTACTGTTTGTTCGAGGAGCATTAGTGCTTGGCTGGCATGTGTTAGTGCCAGGTCTATTGATACGGCTATTTCTTTTGTCAGGTTGG
>JAADCY010000200.1 GCA_013154205.1 Thermoproteota archaeon
CGATCATAATGTTTTCCACTAGTATGAGCATGTTAGCCGGAGTTATCTTAATGACAAACATCAATAATATTGTTAAAGGTATCGGAATACTAGCCGTTATTCCTGCTTTCCTAGAAGACGGCGGAGCTATAGCATGCAGGTTTTCATCAAGGCTTTCAACGAATCTCCACCTAGGCTCTATCAAGATAAAATGGCTACCTACAGATTCGTGGACTCTGAAACAGGTTCTACTGAACATGATACATGCACTTATTATATTTGGTTCTCTAAGCATTTTCGGCTTCGCAGTAGCTGTATCGAGAGGGGCATCAATTGCTTGGGGGCTTAAAGTAATGGAGATCGTTATGTCTGCTGGAATGATGCTTACAGTGATCATAACGGTTCTAACCTACTATGCCGCTATGATTAGTTTTAAAGCAGGAATAGATCCTGACAATACATTAGCGCCTATACTGACCAGCCTCGCCGATATAATAGGGACAAGTAGCTTGGCCTTCATGCTGATCGTTATGGGTTAATAATAGGTTTTGCTCGACCTATAAGGAGAATAAGGTTTTATTTCTACCTAGGATGAAGACTTCGTCTCACGTGTGTATTTGACCAGTATTTTTGCGAGCTCTTCCTTCATATATGCTACTAGCTCTTTCACCCTTGCCTTGTCCTTATCGGAGACTTTATCCCATACTTTGATCAAGACCCATAGCTCCGCCATGATCTCTCTGAAACCATAATCGAATAAGCATTTCAAACGAGAAAACATATCTATTGCTTCGTTAACTCTGTCCATATTTTCTTCAAGGTATTTTAGTCCTTTCTCAGTGATCCTGTAGACTTTTCGTCGCCTACCCTCTTTTATCTCTTCATAGATCTCAATATAGTTTCTCCTAAGCAGATATCTGATCTGGGGATATATGTTTCCGGGGCCGGGCATCTTTCCCATGAGTTCTTTCAGCTCCTTCATGATCCCATAGCCATGTAGGGGTTTTTCTCTTAAAACGTACAGTATTAGCAACCGTATTATTCCACGGTATTTTGCGTAGATGCTCATTACGCCCCGCAACGAGACCACCATCTAGGCATCTGTACATACTGTACACATAAAAACATAGATACTGTATTGTAGGCTTCAGTTCAATATATATGATCCTCTTAAAATAATCTTTGTCAACCAAATTTACTCGTATCTTAAAGCTACTGCAGGAGGTATCTTGGCCGCCCTATATGCTGGAAATATACTTCCAACAATACCTATCATAATAGTCATCGCCATAGTGAAACCTATGAATTCCAGCGATATAGCTGGGTTTGCTTTTATTATTATGGAGGTTGTACCAGCATGTATAACCATTCCTCTTGACGCTAATGCATAGGCTCCAACTATCCCCAGTGATATACCTATGACCCCTCCTATTAGGCTCATAACTATGCCTTCCGCTATGATTAGTATCAGTACCTGTCCATCTGTAAATCCAAGCGCTTTCATTACACCGATCTCCTTTGTTCTCTCGATCACAGATGTTATCATAGTAGCCGCTACACCTGCTATAGCTACAGCGAAAGCCGCCAGGCTCGCCGCGAAAGTCATGAAGTTTATAGCGCCCGTGATCGACGATGTTATCTGTGCTATTGCTAGGAAGGAGACGATATCTATGTTGCCACCATAGCTTTGCTTTAATGTCTCAGTAATATTATTGACCAGCGTCGGGCTCTTAGCGAGTATCAGTATGCCCGACCACTGGCTTATCCCTATTATTCTCTTGGCAGCCTCCATACTGATGAATATTGTCTGGTCGGGGTTCAGGAATGCTGCTCCACCGTATTTTTTAAGAATGCCTTCTACGAGGAAAGCAACGTGTTTGATCTGTACTTTACCGCCGCTCTTGACCTTGTAGATCTGAATTGTTATTACGTCGTCGACACTATATGCACGTGTTCCCATGCTTGTATAGGCTATGTCATGCCCTATAATACACTTCGATATATCGCTATCAGCTGGTATACTTCCCTCTCCTATTTTTAGGCTAGGTATTGCTTTGAATAGGAATGAATACGATACAGCATATATGAACACCGTCTTTTTCTGTGTCCCCACACGTACTTCTCCCTGTGTGGAGTAGAATGGGGTTGCATCTGCTACTTCTGAAAGAGATTTTATATAGTTTAGATCGGCTTTGCTCAGCTTGAAGTTCTGCTTTGGCGTAACAACTATTAGGTTTTCTCCTAGGCCTTTTATTTGCTGAAGTATATAATTACTATAGCCTGTGACGACACCATTGATCATTACCAGAGCCATAGGGCCTATCATTATCCCTATTATCGTTAGTATTGCCCTAGTCTTCTTCTCCGATAAAGCTTTTGATGCTAGTCTTAAAACATCTGTTATCAGCATTATGGCTCCCTTATTGTGCCTCCATCATATACCTAGTTTCTTCGCATGGTGGTGTGAGAACCTATAGATGAGGATGAATACACCGACCAGGAATGTAGCGACCATACCTATGATTAGATAGTGCATCAGTGTTGGCTGGGCAGTGCTCGTCGCTTGTGCAGGCTGGAGCGATGTAGTGTTTTCAACCTCTACTGGTAGTGTATAGGTCTTGAAGTAGAGGTTGTTGTACATGTCCCTGTAAGTGATCTCTAATGTAATTGTCCTTCCGGTCAGCCTCGCAACAGGGAGTGATATTTTGAAAGCCATCTGGCTAGCCGCATCTATGTCGCCGACGAAATTGGATGCTCTCTCATTGCCATATATTATTGTTACATCAACGCTCCTCGCCTGTGTTATACCATAGTTTATCAGTACGCCTGATACTGAAAGTGCCCCGCCACTATACTTTGCTTTAGTATCACTGCTTATCCCTATGTCTATGAATGGTTTTACCTGTGAGGACACCGTGGTATTATATATGTCTAGAGCTCCGGTTGAGTCACGGTATATTATTGCTATCTTGAAGGGGACGGACGCGTATGATACTGGTGTCCCTCCACCATATGTTATCATGCTCATCGGGTTATATACGAGCCTATATGTTATGTTCACTTGCTCATCGGGCCCTATAATGGGTATGTATTTGATATTGTCTATCGGTAGTGCGAGTGGCGCCATAGGTGCTAGTATGATGTAGACATTGTATATTGGTGATGGAGACGTGTTGTTGAGGCTTAGTGTAAACCATGTGGTTCCATTATGGAATACTATCATGGGACTAGCAATTATTCCTAGCTTAGCGGGTCTGCCCTCCACTAATATCGGGAACTTTATCGTCAGGTTATACTGGCTACCCCACGGGTCAATATATGATAAGTTGGCATCCACCATGTATTTTCCTGGTTGTTTGAGGCAGAGGTTCAGCGGTATTATGAACGATATTAGTGCTCCCTTAGTCGTGGTTGTAACTGTTGTTGATTGTGTCTGGCTTGAGATAAG
>JAADCY010000136.1 GCA_013154205.1 Thermoproteota archaeon
GGTTAGACTTGGTTTTTCTGAATATGTAGATAACAGTTTTAACCCTATATATGCGTCTAGTATGTGTTTCAAACATCATCGGTATCATTAAGTCCCTTATTCTTTCCTCAACTATTCTGAACCCATAACTATCTGATAACTCTCTAATAATTCTACGGAGACCAAGGCTTAACTTATGGATAGAATATACAGAGTCTGCTATTTCGAAGGCTTTCTTCAAAAACAGTATATCTATACCGCGATTCCTACGGTATACGCCGAAGGGTGGATTCATGATAACAGTATCAGCGTGCCCCATACTGGTTTCTCTAACATCCGAGCAGATCGGCACGAGTCTATGTATATAAGGCGCTGCGAGTTCCATGTCTTTAGCAATATTAATAGCTTCCTTGATAACGCCGCAATCTATGTCTATAGAGAATAAACGTCGAGCACCAAGTATTAAGGCGCCTATGCTTAGCCTCAAAGTACCGCATCCGAGGTCAACAACTGTTTTATCATATATATCACTATTCATAAATGCTGTCCATAAAATCTCTGCAGCTATGTCAGATGGCGTTACATACTGTTCCAAAGATCTCTTTGGTGTACTAAAACCTGGTATCTGCTCAAGAATAGATTCAAGGTTTCTTTTATTTAATCTAGTGTTATAAAGCATATTAATCCGTCACCATTAGAAAAACCTTGGGTGCAACAGAAATGGATGGTTTCGGGGATATTATTAGTTTAATGTTTTGGCTACTACTACTCTATGTACTGATCCATCCACAGCTCCAGTATAAGGCACTGCTAAACGCGAGGCTCAGACTAATCAGGGCTATAGAAAGGAAGTATGGATGGCGTGTAATAACGATGATTCATAGACAGGAAAAAATAGGATTCCTGGGAATACCCGTATACAGATTCATAGACATCGAGGACTCCGAGGCTATCATAAGAGCTATAAGAACAACGCCTCCCGAACAACCCATAGCATTAATCCTCCACACACCAGGAGGACTAGTTCTCGCTGCATCACAAATAGCAATGGCTCTTAGGAGTCATCCAGCCAAGAAAATAGTGATAGTGCCACACTACGCTATGAGCGGTGGAACATTAATAGCTCTCGCCGCCGACGAGATCTTACTGGATCGTCATGCAGTACTCGGGCCTCTCGATCCGCAGCTCCCGACATCCAAGGGAACGTTCCCGGCTCCCAGCCTTATTAAGATCGCTAAGCTCAAAGGCGATAAGGCAAGCGACGAGATCCTAATATATGCTGACATAGCTGAGAAAGCGCTTAGAGAAATGCAGAGCTTTATAAAGAAGATCCTGAAAGGAAGGATGCCTGACGAAAAAGTCGAAGAGATAGCTAAGAAACTGACCGAAGGATACTATACACATGATTATCCAATAACGTTTGATGAAGCTAAGGAACTAGGCTTACCTGTCAAGGATGAAATCCCACCGGAAGTCTATGAATTAATGGAACTATATCCGCAGGCTCTACAGTATAGGCCGGGCGTAGAATATCTTCCTAGACCCTATCATCCGATCCATAGGGGAGATAGTAGGAAGAAGTAATTCTTCGGTTAATACTACCATGGGAAAATATATTTATCAACGCTCTTTTTAAGCAACATTACTAATTCTCCTGGAGTTATTACTGGTTTATGGTATTCTGAGAGATCATCTATTGGTAGACGTGGACAGCTCGTCACAACGAAGACGTCCGGGGAGAACGCGTTATCTATTGAGGCAATTCTATCCTTATCAACCTTAGTGGTGCTAAACACTTGATAATCTATATTGTTTTTCTCCAGGAGATCCTTTAGATACGCTATTATTGAAGACCTATATTGCCCGAGCAACGGCGATGTGATTAATGCAGCTTTCCGGATACCTTTTCTCAGCAGCTGATACAACTTATAGTATCTTATTTTGAGTATTTTATCAGAATATATGGATACCTCCCATACTTCCTCTCTATGAGGATCTAGACCGTATATCTTGTGCTCTCTTAGAATTAATGAAAGGCCTAGGGCGTGAAATATTCCTCCTGAGACGACGATGAATGCCTCAACCTTATTCTGTATATTTAGGGCTGCACTATACTCGCATCCCAGGATCTGCCCTTTTTCCATCCATTGGTTTGAAGGATTGCCTACGTATACATTATAGCCTTTCAGCTTGAGGGAGGATATTAGTTCGTTCATATATGGAATGTATTGTATGCTAGCAACGATTCCTATGTCACGGTATTTTATGGTCTCTACTATCCTATCTATTAGTTCCTCGGATGGCTTCCCCAAATAATATGCTGGCATGTATAATATAGGGATCCCTAAATCCTTGTACAGCCACGGATATCTATTATGTCCAACATGTATAATCCCATCAGCACCTAGGATTTTTACCTCGTTAACGCTCAACATACAAGAGCCGTACCAAGGCTCAGCCGACACAATTATCTCGATCTGTGGAGAACTTGTTTTAATATGTCTAATGATCTTCTCTAATAAAGGCTTCAACCCATCGGGAGCTTGAAGCAATATCTTTTTGATATTTCTTCTTTTGATAAATTTGTCTACTAGGCTCAGATCAATTAGGTATAGATCAGCTATATCTGACATATTAGATCACTATATTCCAGATACGGGGGTGGTATGTGCATAATACATATGTTTTTTCTTCATAATTTTTGCTTTAATTATCTATATGCGAAGATTATTGTTCTGCTGAGTAGTTTTAACTTCTTAGGTGCAGAACTTGGTCTGTATTTTTATTGTTGAGTTTAAAATCAGATGTGATTAGACCGGTTTTAATCCAGGCTTTAGTGGTTTGAACTTTATCCTTGCAGGTAGCGGTAGTTTTGACGCAGCCCTTCTTAACGCTTCTTTCGCGTGCTCGACATGTTCTTTCTTGATACGTACTTCCATGACAACTGTTCCGGGATATACTCTTGCCGCGGTGCCTATTGGTTTTCCAAATGCTTGTCTCATTCCGTCTTGTAGACGGTCTGCACCGGCGAACGCCATCATCTTGTTTTCTCTCAGCACGTGGTGCGGATAGACCCTTACTTTTAAGAAGTAATTGTTCTCGCCAACGCTTGTGCTGAGATACTTGTTCGCCATGACACGTGCGGCTTCTAGGGCGTTATGCCTTATCTGTCCAGCCTCGATCATTACTAGCTCTGCTATATAGTCATAATCTCCATGCACATTCCCCATCTCGAACTTAACTATTTTCGGCTGCGGCACACCGGGTATGTATTCTTTCCTCGTATAGGGTGGGCCACTGAAATGTGTGTAGCATCGTGCTGGTCTTAGAGGCATTTTTCACCACTTCCACTATACTTATCCGGCTCTATTGTGTTAGAGTCTAGAAATATTTTATAAAATTATTCTCTTTCGAGAACAATTATGTGTGGGTAGAGGCTTCCATGA
>JAADCY010000024.1 GCA_013154205.1 Thermoproteota archaeon
CTTTCATAGCCTCAGTCGAGGGCCCCATTATCTCTATCATAGAGACTAGTTCTCTACGAGGAGTAGGCTCTAGATCTTCTCTTTTTATACCGCCGAATATCTTGATGAACACGAGAACCGCTAATAATAGAATAAGCATAGCGATTCCTGTTTTAACATATATTGATGTTGCTAAAATATGCTCGAAATAATTATCAGCGATTGATGTGTACTTAGCCGCATATACGAGAAGTAATGCAGGGTGAAATGGTACTTTGAGCCTATAATAATCCCTGTTATACAGAAAGTTAGGAATGATTATTGTTTTCGAACTTGTAGTATTTGATATCTTCTCTATATATTGTAGCATTACACGAGTAAGACTATAGTTCATTTGGAAAGCAGCATTAAGAACCGGATAGCTATCGGTGAATACGAACAGGGTTCTACCAGAGCTGCCCGTAATAATTGCTCCCACTGGATATGTGCTCATGGCGCCCTCGTTAGGATCAATTTTACCGTTATCATTTAGATCAATTATTCCTAGAGCTTTACCTATTATCCGGGCGTTCCTGATAAAAGCGTATTTTGAAACTATGCTGGTAACATTTTTCGGTATAAGAAAACTGGCCCAGTTAAGCCTAGCTAGTACTCTAGATCCGTTCACCTCTATAATTTCAGCCGGAGGGAAGCCCTGAGTCTGTGATAAGCCTGGATAGAGGAGTGCTCTTCCATCAATGTATATACCGTATTTACGTAATAGAGGGTCTGAAGTAGTGTTCTCATCGAAAACTATTATGTTTGCTTTACCATTTATCCATGAATTAAAAATTGTGTCTGCTAAGTCGTAGGGGATAGGGTGATCGGGGGCGATTATGAGAATAGTGCCTCCTTTATTCAAGGCTTGAAGGAGCTGATGTCTGTCCTCAGCTACATAGACTGTAAAGTTATCTTCTTGAAGCTTGTTATATAGTATGCTAGTACCCATCCATCCTATAGAATATGGACTTGCAGTGTTCATATAGAACGATGTTGCAACCTCTATTATTTTCGCTGGTACATAGAAGCATGCTATTATCCCTATTACTGCTAGAATAACTATCACTAGTTTCATCCTCATGTTATTCAGCCCCTAGTTCTTTCATGGCTTTTTCTATATCTTCCCTCCTAAGCTCTTTGAACCCGTAGAATTTCATCTCGTATAGCTTTACCACTATAGTGCCGCGTTTCCTTAGAATTTCATCTCTTATTTTTTCTAGATGCTCTCTAGGCGTCTCCCATGAGTAGCGAGGATATCCCAATGTGCGTGAAAGACTCAGCCACAGCCGGTATAGCCTCGCCACTGGGTCATCTACATGTTTAATCCGGGACATTGTCGTTGCGATCGTCCGTGCTAATTTCTTCTTAATAGATAAGTACAATGATGAGTATTGCTTCTTCGTAAAGTAGATAATAGATATTATTATAACAGGTATCAGTATCAGTGCCAAATATTCTGCTGGTATAGCAGGCAGAAGAAGCGGGCCTGGCGAACCCAGCGATACGAGGCCGGGCATCGATGGATTCGAGGATGGAAGAGATATATTCATTGCTGAAGGTACCGATATCTTAGGTATAGCTAAGTTTTCCGGATTAGTCATGTTTAGGAGACTATTCAGTTCGTTCAACGGTATTTTCCCGGGTTCAGCCTCCTTGATATTAAATGATTCAAGCATTTTGCCGAGGAGAGTTTTTTCGGACTCCGATAATGGTATGCCGCTCCGGAGTTTCTTCGCTATATCAAGTAATTGTTTAAGCTCATTAGGATCCTTTATGATGCTGGCAAGGTTATTCAGGTATTTTGAGACATCTACAATTGCTCCCCGCTCATTGACTTCCTTGACGGATTCTATAAACGCTATGTTTTTTGCGAGCCCAGGATCTAGTTCTGACAGGTTTCCATATTTCTCTTTCAAATAGGATTGAAGCTCGGCTAATAATTTATCTGCGTTCGTGTAATCTCCATTATTAATGCTTGACTCTATCTCTTGGATATACATGTTCACAGCAGGATCATTCAAGTTTTTCAGCTGTTCTAAACTCTTAATAAAAGTAGAGAGGTCAGACACTCCTATAGAGCCGGGAATATACTCAGTGTTTCTCTCAGGTATCGCATAGACTCTTGGAATCATTAATGCGAAAACAATGATAAATACCGCCAAAATAAACAACTGCTTATTCATCAATCTATTACACCATACTATACATTATTTTTTGTACCAGATAATTTTTAGTTAAGTAATATATGATACCCGGAATAAATAATATTGAAACCTGCGAAACAGAGGTTTCAGCTAATGTTCAAAATCTATGGAATGATACACTTACTTCCCCTGCCGGGCTCACCCCGTTACCGGGGAAATAGGGAACAAATACTAGAGCGTGCCATGGCTGATGCTGAAAAACTAGTAGGGGGTGGTGTTGATGGATTCATTGTTGAAAACTATGGTGATTCACCATTCCATATAAGGCCGTCCATAGAGACAATTAACGCTATGAAAGATATAGTTTGTTTTCTCCGGGACAGATATCCTGGGATAGAGATCGGGGTTAATGTACTAAGAAACGCCGGCTTGGATGCGCTACGGATCGCCACTGAGTGCCACACTGATTTTATCCGGGTAAACGCCTATATAGAGCCTGTATGGGCTCCTGAGGGCCTACTGTTACCAATTGCCGCAAGCCTCCAAAGACTTAGGGCCAAAGTCTCAGCTAAAGTAAAGATTTACGCCGATATAAACGTGAAGCACGGTAAGCCAATACTATCTTACATCGATGTACTAGAGAATGCTATTTCACGCGGTCATCCCGACGCTATAATAATTACTGGAAAAGCCACAGGTAAGAAGACTGACCCGTTGAAAGTATACCTGGCCAAAAAATATGCGGGTAAAATACAGGTAATTATAGGGAGCGGGGTTAACCCCTACAATATAGGGTCATATGTCTCAATCGCCGACGGAGTGATCGTGGGAACATATTTTAAGAAAGAAAGCAAGATCCACAATCCAATCGATGGGGATAGAGTAAGATATTTTGTAAATAGGACGAGAAAAATAATTGAGAGAATAAAACGTTTCCAGCACTAAATATAGATCTGCTGATCCTCTGGTCCAAGGACTTCTCTTAACAATGTTTCAGCCTCGCTACGTGTCAGACCAACTACTTTGACCAAGTAATCGAGTAGTCTATCTTTACCATATCCTTCACTAATATGTTTACGTACTAGTTTGATGAGCCCTTCAGCCATTGCTTCGGATAATACATCGGATAGATCAAGTGTTTTAGCGAGCGAGTTCAACGTAGCCAACAATAGGGCGAGAGCGTCATTAAACTCTGTCTTACTAAGGCTCTTTATACTTAGATCAGAAGCTATTGATATGTAGTCGTCATCACCTATAA
>JAADCY010000113.1 GCA_013154205.1 Thermoproteota archaeon
GGGGATGTAAATGTTGCGTAGACTCCGTAGATGTTTAATGTATAGCCATTAATATTTAGGGATGCTATTTTTGCTACTCCATTACTCTTTAGTTCTGTACTTCTTGGTTTTGGATATGTCATTGTAAATGTTGGAGATACTAGTTTTGATATCTTCAACTCTATTCTGAGGGGAGTGTCTGACAGATCGACACGTGTCTCCATGATCGTTGTGTTCGCCTTCTTTATAACTATTGTGTTGTTTCTGAATACTGGATTATATAGTGGTTGTGAAACCTGTATGCTTAGATCGTTTGATTCCTGTAGAGCTGTTATCAGGTTTTGATCTATATACGTTGTGTTCGGGACTATATTCCTGCCTGTGATCCAGGGATCTCTTATTGGATTATAATATATGGTTATACCCGGATCTATTATTATCCCTATTTTGAATGGTTGAGTATATTGTGTTATTGGTAGTTTTATGTATGTGGTATTTTCTATATAGTGATCTATTTTATCGAATATTATTGTTCCATTCATATAATCGATAAACACGTATTCTAGTTTAATCGGCTCTACAGGCTGCACTACGAGATATAATGAATTATTTATGTATGTTAGATCTAGTAGTGGTTGTTTAGCTATTGCCTCCATTTTCCGGATATTGGAGTACATTGCTTGGCTCGTCTTGTTTAGCCCATTATTTAACACCTGGTATGAAGCTACCAGCATAGCTGTGACTATTAGGATAAGGATGAAAGATGCGTAAACAGTTCCTAAGGCTTTCACGGCTTGATCACCAAAACACATCCTTTACTCGTTAGGAGGGTGATCGTAGGATTTCTAGAGGATATTCTGAATATAGTGTGTGGCTCCACGATTGTTGAATTAACCCATTTATTATCGACAAGTACTTCCACTTGTGTTCTTAAATATAGTGTTCCACCGGAGTTGTAGAGGTATATATAGTTCTTAGAATACCCGATATAGACTATGGTATCACTTGCTACGCAGTAGTTTGTTGTTAAACCTTCAACAGTATTTTTTGAGTGAAGCGAATACGTGGATACCAGTGCCATACCCACTATAGATATTACAAGTAATAGTAATGCTGATACATACTGAGATACTGCTTTCATCATCCCCCTGGATTGTATGGGGTAGTATTAATTCTGGGGGGTTAATCGAAAATATTCCAAGAAATAGTTCTTTGTAGCCATGACTATTCACGGCTTGTTGCTCTTCTATATCTAATCAATCCTACTGTGACGAGCGCAATACCGCTGATCAGTGACAGGATAGGAAGGATTACCATATACCATTCTCTCATTCTAACATATCCGTAAGATGCTACGAATAAAGTTCCCGAGGCCGTACCGCTAACATATATTGTATCGCCTACGACTTTAACCGCTGTTATAGTTACTGGTCCTGATGATGTGATTGTTATTTCTGTCAATACATGTCCTTTTTCGAGCTGTGTTAGATCGCTTAGAAAAACTATCCCCTTACTAGGTGTTTCTCCATAATATCCTCCGATCACTATGGTGCCATTGCTATCGATATCGAATGATGTTATGTTCAATCCTGCATATTTCGTTGTTAAGTAATTCAAATAAGTGGTAATAATATTCCTGGTTCTCAGATCTACGTTATAAATAAGAGGTGATGGGTTATATGCGAGAATATATGCGTTGTTCCCAATAACTTTTAACGATACAATACGGATTTTTCCTAGTGTGCGATTCCAGTATATTTTACCATCGTATCCAATAATGCCAATATATACGTCTTTGCCGTTAAGACTAAGGTATACTATTCCTAGTTCATTATGGCCGAGCATTATGATGGAATCAACTTCCTTGTCACCCCATATCTTTGTCCATTCATTCTTGTTACTAAGAACATCTGTTAGTGAGATGAAATTCTGCAGTTTAAAGCCAGCTGAGTATCGTGCTCCCCCGATAACAACATATCTTGAAACAAGATCGTCTGAGAACACCCAATATATTGACGAATAATTAATTGTTACATTATTGAGTAATGCACCATTAACAGGTGAGAACGAATCTATTATAACGTTATGCCGATCCTTAGTAGTTGCTACTGTAAGTATATGGCCGTATAGGTAATAGATGTCTAGCGGGATTAGCCGGCCTTGACCCTGTGTAATTCTCCAGAATAAACGTCCATCACTACTCAGCTTATACACAGCTACATCGTCGGATTGAGTAGATGACAATACATATACTTGGTTCCTATATGGG
This sequence comes from Thermoproteota archaeon, assembly GCA_013154205.1. Taxonomy (GTDB): domain Archaea; phylum Thermoproteota; class Thermoprotei_A; order Sulfolobales; family Desulfurococcaceae; genus JAADCY01. The sequence goes on from JAADCY010000113.1 coordinate 2,249, forward strand.
TATAGCTTTACCGGGATATCGCCATATACACCTGTATACATATATTTCTGTTCTAGCTTCATCGAATAAGCTTCGCTATACGTCAAGTATACGAGTATGGATGATAATATTATTATAGCGATTCCCACGATAGCCATGGTCTTTGCACTAGGCAATGAAAACCACCTTTAATTCTGGATGAAAAAAGTATCTATTTTAACTAATTATAGTTTTTATTCCCTCAGTAAAAGCATGATTTAGCCGGAGTGCTACTCTCCTAATAGTTTCTTCCTTAAGAACGGTAGCCATGATGTCTCTAGGATAATGGATACTATGATCGTTATCAGCGTTGTGCTCAGTATAACTTCTCCCCAAGTAATAAGTGTGGGGTTGTTATACATTATACCTAGACTAAGTGGAAGTGATGCTAGTACCGACGGCACTACGCCTCTCGGGCCTTCCAACGACATGAATAAGTATTCTTTGAAGCTCCATTTACCAATAGGTATTATTGGTAAGCACGCTATAGGTCTCGCAACTAGTACTACGCCTAGGGCGACAAGTAGTGATGGTAGAAGAGTCGCGATTAAAACATTTAATCTTATACTCATACCGAGAAGGAGAAATATGAATACTGCGGCAAACATTGAGAGAACCTCGTTAAAATGTAGCTCTGTATCAATAGTGCTCCTGATTTTCAGCTCGTCCTCTGCCGTCTCTTTGAAAAACTCGTGGTGATTGCCTAGTATTATTCCAAGAGTTGTTGCTACAAGGTAGCCGGAAGCCAATAGTTTTTCTCCAATATAGAAACCTATGAACGCTAAGCCGAGAGCGAATAATATTATTTCTTCGTTTCTCTCAAATCTTAAATGCCTTATAAGCAAGTATCCTATGATCGCAACACCGACGCCCAGGATGATCGATATTATTACCTCGTAGAGAAAATACGATAATGCTGCAAGAGATAACGGCATGAACTGAGCAAAATACTCGATAAACTGGGCACTAGGTGCTTGGGGGATAACAAAAGCAACGGCCAGAGAAGTCAGCACGATACCTAATGGGTCGTTGAATATTGATTCTGACTCAAGTATTATTCGGAGGTCATCACGTACCTTGTACTGATGAAACAACGGGATAAGTGTAGCCGGGTCTGTCGCGGATATTATTGCGCCATATAAAAATCCTGCT
>JAADCY010000149.1 GCA_013154205.1 Thermoproteota archaeon
TAATTCTTGTTTTTCCCTGTAACTAATCGTCAGAGGATATTATATTGTTTGTGCATAATAAATTGATCAGACAGCATTATAAGAGTCTTCAACATTCTTAAACCGCAGGGAGATAACTATGAGATACCCGGATTTTCTAAGACACATTGTTAACTCTAAACTAGCAGAGTACTCTCACAGTAAAGGTATTGCTGGGATCATTGATGAAGTTCGGAAAATGATTGCAAAGGCTGAGGAAAAATATAATTTCAGCAGCTTCGGAGGCAATCCGGAAAACCTGGCCAAATACTTGAAGAGCAATGATTTCAAGCTTGTCATTTCATTGTTCAAGTCTGTGAATAAGCTTGATGTACTCGAAGAGATCTTAATCGAGACGAAGAAATCCTATGCCGAACTCCCAAGCGTAGTTAAGGCCATCGATGAAGTGCTACCAAATCTTAATTCCGAGGAAAAACCCGAATTGCCCGAAAATATTGCTGAGGCGCTGAGAAAAGAATTCCCGAGAGCTAAAATAGAGCTTAAAGATGAAAAGATATTGTTAAAAATAGACAACATAGATCTCGAGATCGAAATACACGGTTCAAACTATACTGCATCCGGTACAGCCAAGCTTAAATACAGTGCAAAAACCCTTGATGAAATACTAGATTATATCAAAAACATTGTTTCAACGATAGGTGCTAGTGGTGCATCAAGCATTGAAAGCTCTAGTGTTCTTTGATTGCGACGGGGTTCTAACAGTTCAGCAGAGTAGCTGGGGCGTACTCCACGATTATTTTGGAAGCAAAGACAACAGTTACTTTGCAGATCTCTATAGACGCGGCCTGATAAGTTATTTGGACTGGATGAAGATCGATATAGCGCTAATGATACATAGTTATGGAAACCCTATCACAAGAGAGGAAGTTGAAAAAGCATTATCAACCATAAAGATAAGGAGAAACGCTAAGAAAACTATAGAGATATTGAAAAAACAAGGTTTCATACCAATTGTTATCAGTAGCGGAGTAGATCTACTGGTTAGACGAGTCTGCAGCCAACTAGATATTGATGAATGTTACTATAATGAGCTATTATTTGTTGATAATGAACTAATACCTGGCGGAATACCAAGAGTTCCTCCCGATAAGAAGCATAAGATAATCCGTGAGATCGCGAATCATCACGGCGTACCAATAGATAAAACTATTTATATTGGGGATAGTTCATGGGATATCGACGTATTCAGAAATGTGGGGATTTCATTTGCTGTTAATCCTTGTGGAACTGCATGTAGTTATGCTGACTATGTAGTCAATGATCTGGTTGAGATACCCGAGTATTTGAAAAAACTATTTGGTTAATCCACCCCTAGCCCTGAATCTTAATCCTTTGCGGTTTAGATCTTCGAGAGCCTTCATTACATCGTCGAGGGTTTTAGCCTCAACTATTATTTCTACTCTTGCCTTTGATGGAAGTAATGCTGGATCCCAGCGATCATGCCTTATATCTACGATGTTCAACATATGATCTGCCAGTAGCTTTATCACTTTACCTAGTTCTCCCGGTCTATCATCTACTTCTCCTATCAGTGATACTAGCCGGCCATCTTTTGCGAGTTCATGCATTATTATTCGTGACAACAGTGTTGGATCAATGTTTCCTCCGCTCACAACGCATACAACGGGCTCTTTAAGCGGCGCATATTTACCTGAGATTAATGCTGCTATTGGTAGAGCACCAGCTCCTTCAGCAACGATCTTGGCTCTTTCCAGGAGGAAATTTATAGCGTACGAGATATCTTCTTCGTCGACAAGCACTATGTCGTCAACAAGTTTCTCAACGATCTTGCTCGTGATCTTTCCCGGTTTCTTAACCACTACTCCATCTGCTATTGATGGCTTTGGCTTGTATCCTTCGAGGCTCTTGGTTAGAAGCTTATACATGGCTGGCGCGTTTTTGGGCTGGACACCAATTATTTTCGTCTCAGGACTCCTCTTCTTAACTGCTATACTTATTCCGGAGATAAGGCCTCCGCCTCCGATTGGTACCAATACACATCCGGGGGAGGGTAGTTCATCTATTATTTCATGACCTATAGTTGCTTGTCCAGCAATTACATATGGGTCGTCGTATGGATGAACGAAAACATAGTTCCTCTCCTTAGCGATCTCCATAGCTTTCTCATATGCTTCATCATATATATTGCCGTGAAGCACTACTTCTGCACCATAACTTCTTGTAGCATTTACCTTCGTAGCTGATGTTATCTTAGGCATTACTATGACTGCTTTTAGCCCGAAGACCTTAGCTGCATAAGCCACTCCTTGTGCATGATTACCGCTGCTGGCCGCTACTACTCCTTTAATTTCTTCGCCTTTTGAACGTGCTTCCTCGATGATCTTATATACTTTGTAGATTGCACCTCTAACCTTGAAGCTCCCTGTTTTCTGAAGGTTCTCCAGCTTTAAGTATACGTCACGCCCAACTATTGTCGAGAGAGTGTAGCTTGTTATTAATGGCGTTTTGTGGGCGTATCGAGAAATTATATCCCTAGCTTCTAAGCTATACTCGTAAATTTTATCGATAATTTCATCCACATCCTCAAGACCCATTAGTCTACCACCAATCAATATTAAGGATTCAATTGTTAGAAATAGTTTCCAGTGATAATTGATGTTATCAGATGATCTCACATTACGCGAGAAGATAATTGAGTTGCTCAAAAATACTGAGTCGCCATTAACAGTAGATGAAATAATAGCTGTCCTCGGACTAAGTCACCGTGACCGTAAACTTGTATATGATGCTATTATGCATGCCGCAAAAACCGTTAAGCGTAGGAGTAGTGGACGACTAGAAATAGTTATGGTGCCTCCATACTGTATAAAGTGCGGCTATGTTTTTAAGGATCTTAAAAAACCCCGTAAACCAAGCCGTTGTCCTCGTTGCAGGAGTGAGAGAATAGCGCCGCCCCGATTTATGATCAGGGAAAAGAGCTGATCATTTCTCACTTATATTGCTGATCAGCTCCACTATGTCATCGAATTTGACGTCTCTGATCAATATCATTTTAAGCCTATCACGCTGGCCGCTGATAATATCGATCTTCGACACGGGTATGCCTAGGCGCTTAGATAGATATTTTATTAATGCAGCGTTCGCTCTTCCCTTTTCGGGAGGCTCCGTTGTGTAAAATACTAGTTCTCCTCCCTCTAAGACTAGTTCTTCCTTATTAGATTCAGGCTTAACGTAGATCTGGATTATGACGCCTTTTTTCGACTCGTTAAGTATTCTTCTCAACACGTCTTGCTCAGGCATTGCATGCTCACCTATATCCCATGGTATAATAGGTTTATTTCTACCAGTATATATCATTAACAATTGAGGCGGCAATGAGCTACTCTATGGCGGGACTGAAGAAGTGAT
>JAADCY010000204.1 GCA_013154205.1 Thermoproteota archaeon
CATTGTCCACCCAGCTGTAATATTAATATCCGATGTCAATATAGGCTTGTATATTGGATAGGGAATATATGATTACCTATCCCTCTCCAGGGATCGGTACACCGAGCTAAAGTATTATACAGGTTTTCAGTGATCATCGGTGATTGAGATGAAGATTCTAATTACGGGACTTCTACCGTATGATTCGGGCAAAACCACTCTCACATTAATGCTTGCTGAAGAGCTGAGGAATAGGGGGCTAAGGATAGGTTATTTCAAGCCTGTTGGAGGGCATAATGGATGGTATCAGTACGAGACGGTAATGCATTCGCTCGAACTAGGAGTTCTCGTTGGTCATGACGCATACATGGTTGCTGATAGACTGGACATGCTAGACATTATAGACGCTATTTCTCCACTAGACATACTAACTATGCCTCTTGACCCGTTTTCCCCGGGTTTCAGGAGCACGACCTATCTTTCGAGAATGAATAATCCTATAGGCTCAGCCGTTATTGCGAGGATCACCAGTGTTTGGATGGGTGAGGCCACGAATAGGCTTGAGAGATCTTCAACATACATATTCTGCAAAGACACGTACGAGAGGCTTAACAAGTATTTGAGGAAAACAATTGACGATCTCATCGAGGCTTTTAGGAGTAGGAAGAACACAATTGTGGTAGAAGCAAATACTGATTATTTGGAGAAAATACTTGGCTCTCCGAAACTGTATGAGTCAATAGATTCGGCAATGAATATTGTGTCCAATATGTACGATCTTGTCTTTGTTGAAAGCTATAATGACTCCGCTGCTCCGACACCGGGATCTCTTGATTCTCGCCTCGTATTGGTTGTAGCTCCATCTAAAATCGCCGTTTATGATGGAGAGAGATATAAGAAATCGGTATTATTGACTACTTACACATCATCCCCTATGTTTCTAACTACATCCAAGATAATAGATATTCTGGGTACTCCAATGGCCCTCTATGATTTGCCTCCAGGTCCTGGCGAAGAATCGGAGAAGATCGTTAGCGAGATAGCAGAATTTATATTAAGAATGGCGGTGTAGCCTATGTTTAAGGGGAGCATTTTTGATGGAAGAACTAGTCAAAAATGGTTATTCTCGTCGAGAATCAGGTACAGAATACATGTTTCTAATACTTGAAAGATTTAAAGCCGTGGCCCAGAAAGGCGATCCAGAAGATATTGTTGAAGCATATAAAGGCATAGTTGATGAGCTCAAAGAGAGGAGACCAGTTAATGCGGGCGCATGGAACCTCATAAGAGAAATAGGCAAGTATCTTATCGAGAAAGACTATGATCGCGACTCATTCATAGAGTTTATCGAAGAGCTTAGACAAAAGACAGATGAGGCTTGCTGGGAGGCAGCTAAAGTAGCATCTCACAGGGTATTGAAGGATGATGTAATAATAACTCTTAGCCGAGGAGTTTGTTTAAGGAGGTTCTTCAAGATACTCGCCGATAATAGGAAAAAAGTAAAGGTATATGTCATGGAATCTAGGCCGGGTATGGAGGGCCTAGATCTAGCTGATTACCTCGATAAGCTCGGCTTCGAGACATACTTAATTGTCGATTCAGCCGCCCGTTTCTTCGTTAAAAACTGTACTAAAGCATTCATTAGCGCCGAAGCTGTGGCTGTTAACGGTGCGGTCGTGGGAAAAGTTGGAAGTAGCTTGTTAAGCCTCGCGTCTAACGAGGCCCGGGTAAGAGTATATGTTATAGCACCTCTCTATAAGTTTAGTCCAGAGACGATCTATGGCGAGCTATTGAAGCTTCCTGAGGGTGACTGGACTCTCCTAATGAGCCCCGATGTACGTGCCACATTGCCAGAGAACTATCGGGCACGGGCACCGATCTACGATGTGACCCCGCCGCAGTATATTGATGGAATAGCGACTGATGCAGGCTTGTTCGCCCCGCAAGCTGTACCGGTGATACTCAAGCAGATCTACGGTAGTTTTCCACCGAGAATTCTACGTGTTGACGAGATAATCGAATCCCTCGAGAAGAAGTACTTATGGTGATAAAGATGGAGATCCCCCAGGAAGTGGTTAAGATAGCTGAAGACATTAAGACTATGCATATAAGAGGTGCTGGCCGTATCGCGAGAGCCGCTGCTAAAGCATTAAAAATCGCAGCACAGAAGTATGAGGGCCCGAACGACCCGATAGAGTTTAGGAGATATATGGCACGGGTCGCCGACCTACTTATATCCACTAGGCCTACTGCTGTCAGTCTCCCTAATGCGGTCTACTACGTCATGTATCATTTAGAGAAGGCTGAAGGAAGCGTAGAGGAGCTTAGAGAAGCGGTGATTAGAGCGGCCGACACCTTTATCGCTGAGAGTCTGGAGGCTGTTAAGAAGATAGGCAGGATAGGAGCTAAGAGGATCAAGGACGACGCTGTCGTATTAACTCATTGCCATAGTACTGCTGCCGTATCAGTTATAGTTGAAGCATACAAGATGGGCAAGATTAGGCGGGTGTACAGTACGGAGACGAGGCCATTCTTCCAAGGAAGAATAACCTTTAGGCATCTTACAAGAGAGGGAGTACCAGTTACACAGATACCTGACAGTGCTGTCAGATACATAATGCATGAAGTAGACCAAGTAGTCGTTGGCGCAGATACTGTCACAAGCAATGGAGCCGTCGTGAACAAGATAGGTACAAGCCAAGTAGCCCTCGCAGCCCATGAGGCAAGAGTAAGGGTTTTCGTTGCGGCAGAAACATATAAGTTCAGCCCAGCGACCGTTATAGGCGAACTCGTACCTATAGAGTTCAGAGATCCTACAGAGATAGTACCTGCAGAATGGATAGCAAAACACCCTAATGTGAAAGTATTAAACCCATCCTTCGACGTGACACCGCCGGAGTACATCGATGCTATAATTACGGAGCTAGGAGTAATACCTCCACAATCAGCAATACTGATTCTTCTAGAGAGGTTCGGGTGGGCCCTGGAAAAGATTAAACAAGGTGGAATCGGCAGAATAAGATTCGAGGAAACACTTGAGGAGTGATCAGGAGTGGACGTTGAATCCATGAGGAAAAAGATCATCGAGCTAGTCGATGACAGCAGGGAAGACGGGAGAAAAATAGCTTTCTACTCTAACCCTACAGTTCAAGAAATCCTTGACATGCTCTATGATAGATGGGAGAAGAATGGAAGGAAAGGAATACCGCTCGACTATGCGACTGAAGAAGAGGTTAAAATCCTGTATACGATAGCCGTTAAAGCAACTAATGTTCCTGCGTCAAAAAGCTATATCAGCTTCATTAGGAGCAAGCTCTTCGGTAAATCCTAAGCATGCTTCAAGTAAGAGTAAAAAAGGCGGATAAATAATCCTTTTAACATGCGCGCCGCCCCCCAAGTTCGACGCCCCCGTAGCCGGGGTAT
>JAADCY010000012.1 GCA_013154205.1 Thermoproteota archaeon
GGAGCCCCCAGAGTCCCTGTAGTAGCCTTGTTTTCATGTATCAGCATACCCCGCGTATTCTCGGCGATCAGGTATCTTGTAGCACTGCTAACTCTTAATATATACATATGTATTATTAGGGCTTGACGCTTCGGGGAAATACCCGTACCAGGCTTAGACAGTATTATAATCCATTGTCTTTTCTACTGATTCTCTCGCTCCTCCTGAAGTGATCGATCAACTGGTACGCCGATACTGCCATGAAAATCCATGCTATAAATCCTATTATTGGAATAGGTATCGCGACTAGGAACAATATTGATGTTGCCAGTAAGAACCCGTCCTTCAGTGAATTATATAGTTTGAGATTGATCCAGCCCAGCCCTATATATCCTATAATCCTGCCGACTAAGCCGATCAATGCGAGCCCGCCTAAGAATCCGATAGCTCCCAAGGCCTCCTCGGGATGGGACAAGATGCTGCTTATGACGTGTGATACATATATTGCCCCTATGCCGCTAATTATTCCTCCAGCACCTATCATCGGAAGACCAACAATAATCAGCTTGGTAGGCGGGCTAAGCTCTTCCTTTCCCTCAGCGACTAATTTGAAGCCCGGGATAATATAGCCGATTGATACTACTAGGAATATGAAGCCTCCAATAATTCCAAGTATACCCGCAACCATCATGAGCCACGCGATAAAACTAGAAATATGCGTTATCATCTCAGGTGCTTGGACAGGATAACCACTAGATGATACACTGATCTTTAGCTTCACGGAAAATACTGATGGCCCCGTAGCCGCCCAGCCACCAACACCGGTCAGGATCGAAGCGATTATAAGGCCTATCGATCCCTGAAAAATCTTCCTAAAACCTATGACCATACGGTTACTACTCATTACACGTCATCTCCTCGATTCTAGATTGGCTATATAAATAGCTCTTATTGACTAGTCTCATATCTATTTGAAATCCTATTTAAATACGACATACAACAAATAATTATTCTCCGGGGGAGCACTGATATGAATGCCGGGTCAAAAATAGCTGGAGCAATAATGCTTCTACTAATAATATCAAGTATAATGGTACTACCAATAGTACATCCTGTCCTCCTCCGCGGAAATAATAGTGTAAATAAATATACATCGCCTGTAAGCCTCAAGCTCATCTATGGAGCGATGCCTCCAACCGCATCGATGGTTGATCCAGATCATCAATTATTCTATAATCTCAGCCTCCTAACCATAGACCCCGTGAAAGATAGGATTATATGGATCGGAAACATAACAGGATCGGGAACAACACTTATTCCCGACAAAAATATTCCTGAACATTAAGAAGATCTTAATGGACTGGGTGAGAAACCAGTATACTAGTGGGATCGCCTTATACATGATGGAACAAATAATGTATAGCCTTAAGGAAATGAATCTCACCGGCATAACTTTTGTTAAGCCACCTAAACTGATCCCGCTCAACAAGATCTTGATCCCACTGATAATCGTTGCAACAATATATTATCCATTGAATAATTCCTGTGCCAAAATCTACATAGTACCCTACACAGTAGCACTGGATCCCTCGAAGATAGCGGATAAAGAATACCCATCCATAATCATGAGGATCAATACCGACAGGCTAAAACCATCATGGATCATATGGATGCCTAAGAAAACCAGTAACAATCACGGATTAACACCTCAAAACCTTTTATCATTATTGTCGCCGTTCTCGAGGACAATACCGCTATGGATATACAGGCTAGGAATGGACTATGATATAAGCCTAGCCAAATACGATGTGACCGCACCGCTAATAATGGTTTGGCATGGAAACATCATCAAGAATGGAACTATTCAGCTCCAAGCCAATATCACGCCCGTAGATAATACATTGTACTTTTACACCTATATAGGATCGCCTTCGACAAAACCATTACTGACAAGATACCTCGGCCTTAGAGACGCGTCGATAAATCTGAATTACACATTCAAGATACAGGGCTTAACACATCCTCCCTACGGCTACGATTCAGGCTATCCCTCACTCATAGGTGCCGGATTAACGGGTAAAATAGTAATGATCAAGATGCACGTCACACCCGCTACAAGGCTCTACAAAACGTTCAGGATAAAAGAGATCGGAAGATACAGTATAGAGCTACAACTGTTTATACCGTGCTTTACATACTACCCTGACGATCTAGGATACTCCATAGACACTAGCGCCTATTATTCCTGGATTAACTTGACATGTCCACCAATCAATCTCACATCATGGACAAACATGATCATCTATGACTGGTACTTATATCTCGAAAAAATCTCTAGGAAGCTAGAGACCGCTGAGACATATAGTGCTGGTAATGCATTCTATTACTCACACAGACTAGACAATGCCATTATCGCCACATCATTCTTCTACATAGATAATGGCCCGGCCTTCCCTGTAAGCAAAGACATCAACGGCATAGTGTTCGGGATTGGACGCGTCAATATCAGTGTATCCTTGCTTGAGAGAACCGATGGGCAGATCGGGAGAGTTGCTTTGGAAGAACACTGGTACAGCGATAGCATTGTTGATCCGCTGATCATTTCCTCTGGTCCTTCATGGTCTAATATTTCTTTAACCGGGTTATCAAGTCCTTGATAACAAGATTATTACGTCCCTAACCCAATAATCATTCCTCGGTGCAAAGAAATGAAGCCCCTACCAGTAGCCATAACCATAGCGGGATCTGATAGTGGTGGAGGAGCAGGTATAGAGGCAGACCTCAAGACCTTCATGGCTCTAGGCGTGCACGGAGCCGTAGCGATCACGAGTATTACTGCTCAGAACACCTACCAGGTCACAATGATACACGACCTACCCCCAGAGATGGTCGCGGAACAGATAAGAGTCGTGCATCGAGACATGGGAATAGATGCTGGCAAGACAGGTATGCTTAGCAACAAAGATATAATCAAGATTGTCGCTGAGACCGTTGAGGAACTAGGTTTCCCGCTAGTCGTAGACCCTGTGATGGTTGCTAAGAGCGGGGCCAGACTCCTACGGGAGGACGCAGTAGAGACACTAATCAAACACCTCATTCCCAAGGCAACTATAGTTACTCCCAATATTCCGGAGGCAGAGATCTTGGCTGGGATAAAGATAGAGAGCCTAGACGATATGGTAGAAGCAGCCCGGATAATCGTGGAGAAACACGGGGCCGAGGCAGCGATAGTTAAGGGCGGGCATCTAGGAGGAGACGAATCCGTAGACGTACTATACTACAGGGGTAAACACTATTATTTCAGAGCAGAGCGGATCCAGACAAAGAACACTCATGGAACCGGATGTAGTTTCTCAGCAGCCCTAGCGGCTCTCCTAGCCAAGAAAT
>JAADCY010000187.1 GCA_013154205.1 Thermoproteota archaeon
TTATACACAGCCTTCACGCCTCGTCTCACCTCACCCATCTCCTTTCTGTTCAAAACCATATAAGAATCCCCGTGAAACCCGGGGTGAAACCAGTGAAACCCGGTAACACTATAAATACTGGTACGGATTACTCTTGTTAAGAAATACATTGTATCTGGAGGTGTAATCGAAACATGATGTTTAGGAATTCGATACTTGTTTACGCTGCCATCCTATCCCTCCTCGTATCCATGACGCTCCCAGTGATCATGGCTCAGGAGAGCTATAGCGTCGAGGTCATCATAAATGATGAAGGCGTGGTCAAAGTCGTGATCAACGGCACAGCTATATCCGGGCTCAACAAGTACCCGGCTCCAGTCGACCCAATAATATCGACTATGAAGGCAACACTGAACGGCGGCGAAGTAGCCTCAATATATGTTAACAAGACAATCTACATAGCCACAACAACCAACGGCACCATACAAATAACATATATAGGTAATATCACTACAACCAGCAAATACCTAGAATTCAAGATCAACGATATAGGGAGACCAGTCAAGATCATAGTCTACCCGAACATAGTCCTCCTAAACATACCCAACAACATCCTCAGCGTGAAAAACATCGACGGCAAACTAGTAATGGTAGTCCTACCACCAGCAACGATCAAATACACAGTCACAAAACCAGCAACCACAACCACCCCGGGAGGAGGACCGGGAACAACAACACCCATAACAACAACAAGCCCCCGCCAGACACAAAGCCCCACACCAACAACCACCACGACCCAGCAACAACAAGGACCAATAACACCAGCTCCACCGATACCCACATGGACCTACGCTGTCGTAGCAGCCGTGATAGCCGCAGTCATAATCGGGGGCCTCCTATACCTGAGAAAAACAAGAGCTGCCAATATCCCAGACATACTTGACAAGACCGATAAACTCATACTAGAACAGATCAAGAAGGCAGGCGGCACAATAATGCAGGGCGAGCTCCAGAGAATAACAGGCCTACCCAAAGCCACTCTCTGGAGAAGAGTTAAGAAGCTCGCCCGCCTAGGTTTTTTAGAAATAGTCAAAGAAGGCAACAGTAACAAGTTAATCCTTAAGAAAAAATTCTAGATCCCGGCAACCCTGTTCACGCGTTAATGGGGCTTTGAAAAACATTTTATGGAATATAGACGTTCTGAATATAGTATACCCTTCGCTATCAATTATTCTCAGCAGGAATTTGAGCCCATGGGCTACCTTCGTAGCATCTAGGTAGACATAGAACCTCGCTGTTTCTCCGGGCCTTATATAGATCTGCTCCAGCCTCGCGTCTTGGAGGCTTGGATGGACATATGCCGCGACACCTTGTCCTAGTATAATCCATGTCGGAGCGGTTTTCTCGAATGTTATTTCCTGCCTATAGTCGTTCTCGGGGCCATGTATGTATATCAGATGATCATCTACAAGGAGTTTGATCGAGCTACCAGTATATAGTCTACCAGCGTATGACATGTATATGTATGTATAGTTCATAGCTGGGTAGAAGGAACCTATATCGAGGCCATCAATAATGTATGTTACTTTGAGCTTGTAGGCGTTATTATCGTACTCTATGTTGAAATCATAGGTGTGCGGTATAAATGGGTTGAAACTCGTTATTCTGCGCAGGAATACTGTCTTCCAGCCTGCAATCCCTACGCCAGAGTACTTGTAGTAGACAAAGAGGCTTCCATTGTAGAGATAACCTATCTCGAGGCCAAACCACTGGTTTTTGTACTTGGTCACAGAGTACTCGTTAAATATGTCGGCCTCATACAGTATTGCTGCTCCCTGTACTTTGGTGGACACTATTTTCTCTATCAACGATATTCTCGCCTTGCTGTAGGTCTTGTTAACAATGATCCCGTCAACGCTTGATCCCCCGTAGTAGGATGCTATCTGGGGCGATAAACTATATTTTATGCCTAATGGGGCTGTAGCGCTTGTCGTAACCTCCACGCTGTAACTGTTATCGTCTACTTTAACGATATAGCCTCTTAGACAGTTGCTGTAGTGCTCGAATGGTTCTTGGTTGAAGAATATTTTCTCTAGGCTTATGGGTGCTGAGCCCTTGTTCTTCATGGTTATCAATACCGCGTCATCGATCCCGCTGAGCACAGCGGGGCTGTACTCGTTGATGTCTACCCGATGTATACTTGTTTTACCCGCTATAAACCCGGAAATCCATAGTGCGGCAGCGATTGTTAGCGCCATCGTTATACCTACAAGGATGATCACGGCTACGATGTTCTGTAGTGCTTTCATGATATATGCACCGAGTAGTGATCGATGAGAGGGAAAGGTTTTGTATATTCTATATATCTATCGTTCTTCGATATAATTCTTATCATATAACCACTGCTTTGAAGCACCGGATAATTATTTTATCTAGATACAGTGTCAAGATATTATTGTCAATAACACCCGTGGAAACAACTCGTTGGAACCCAAGGGAAAAAGTATGGGCGGAGCTGCCTGAGCAGTGCTGTTGATCCTGCTTGGCATCGCCGTGCTCGTAGTACTCTACGGGTTGTTGACCTTCGAGATAATGCATCGTACAGCCGCCGCCATATTCGTCGCAGGCATAGTGCTTGTATTGAACCTGTTCTTCCACTTCATGGAGTACACCGATATATTGAACGGCATCGATATAGATACTATCCTATTGCTCATGAACATGATGATCATAGTAGGCATACTCGGCAAGACAGGATTATTCGAATACATAGCTCTAAGGCTCGTACTGAGGTTCAAGGACAAGCCCTACCAGCTACTATTCATACTCCTAGTACTAACGGGCGTGGTCAGCGCCTTCATAGATAACGTTACAACAGTCCTCCTCATAGCGCCTGTTATAATAGATGTATTCGAAGAAGTAGGCGTAACACCCATACCAGCACTACTAGGCATTGTTTTCGCCAGCAACATAGGCGGTACAGCCACCCTTATCGGTGACCCGCCCAACATATTGATAGGCAGCATGGCTGACATAGGATTCATGCAGTTCATCTACAACCTGACACCAATAGTGATCCTAGACCTCCTAGTATTCACAGCCATCCTCCCCTACATGTTCAGGGGCTGGTACCGCGATTACAGCGAGAACCTGAAGAAACTGGACCTAGATGTTCTCAGGGAGAAGCTCCGCCTAATACATGAAGGCCTCGACGAGAAGCTCCTCAAGAGAACAGTAGCAATCCTAGCCCTCGTGATAACGCTTTTCTTCCTCGAAGACATATTCAAGTACCCTCCAGCAGTACCCGCAATGATAGGGGCCGGGCTCCTAATGGTCTTCGTAAGGAAGAAACTAGTGATCGAGGACATCATGAACTTCATCGACT
>JAADCY010000026.1 GCA_013154205.1 Thermoproteota archaeon
AGGCTGAGGAGTACTATTATACCGGGGCTTAGTATTACGGGGATTTCTCTTGATAGGATTCTATGGATGTACTTGTTACCAGTAGTTCTAATGTATCTGGGCTATTCATCACTGTTTCTAGTGATGACGACTTCTATCTTCAAATTCTACTTCGGAGTAGCATTTAATACGAGGTTCTACCTGGTGTCTGGTAGTCTTGTATTGTTCATGTTGTTCTTGACATTATCGTTTTACATAGTTTTCATCGTTACCGGTAAGACTTACTTTGGAGCTATGCTTGGATTCATTCTAAGCCTATTTATGGACAGAGTAAGACTCGATCCTTACCACTTATTGTTGTTCTCATTGTTGGTCAACTTATTCCTCATTGTATTAATGTATATAATCATTAGATCAAGGAGGGTTAACATATGAGGAGCCGGGAATTCACTATATTTGTGATTATATTTTTTGTATTGTCGATACTGATTAGCACAGTGTTGATACATCAGGGATATGGTTTGCCACAGAAATTTGATGCGGATTACATATTGGGCTCATTTAGTATATTAGCTGGGACATCTATACAGACAGGAAAACCAATAATTTATGAATGGAACATAGCGACGCTCCTAAGGCCAGGTACAACAAGGATGGTGGTTAAACTAGGAATTACAAAAAACGTTAATCCGGGCAATATAACTATTGTAGCATATATTAATGGAAAAGAATATGTTGCTAATGGAACACAGCTGGACATTACTTTTCCTAGGGAAAACATGTTCTTCACAGCCCGTATTGAGATCATAATACATCCATCTAGACAAGCTGTTATGCTTTACCCAATAGTTGATGTAAATCTCAAAGTCATAGGCTAGAGAGGCGATAATAGCTTGGCGGCTCAGCTTTTCAAGGTTAAGGATCTGGTTGTTAAATACCGTAAACTAGTCGCGTTACGGATCAATGAATTAGAGGTTCCAAGGGGCAAGATATTAATCGTTGGCCCTAATGGTAGTGGCAAAACTACACTCATCAAGGTATTGTTGGGACTACTTAGACCTAGTAAGGGCAGAGTCGAGATCCTAGGAATTGATCCTATTAAGAATTCACAGGAACTGGCCATGAAAATCACTTATGTAAGAGAT
This sequence comes from Thermoproteota archaeon, assembly GCA_013154205.1. Lineage (GTDB taxonomy): Archaea > Thermoproteota > Thermoprotei_A > Sulfolobales > Desulfurococcaceae > JAADCY01. The sequence goes on from JAADCY010000026.1 coordinate 1,125, forward strand.
ATTGATGAGCTACCGGATAATCTGCGGCTTTCAACATTAATAGATATACTATCAGATACATTTGGTGATCACACATTAAAAGTGGCAGAAGAGCTAGGCCTAGCTGATCATAGAGAGAAGAGACTTGGAGAGCTGAGTAGGGGTATGAGACGTAAAGCCAGTCTTCTGGTAGCTCTAGCATCCACAAAAGAACTAATCATAATCGACGAACCATTCAGCGGATTAGATCGCGAGAGCAGGAATATAGTGTCCAAACTTCTCTCCGAGAAAACATCTGATATGATAATTATTAGCCATATACAGCCCCGTATGATGTTCGATCATTTAGTGGTGATCGAAAGCGCACATGTCACATATAACGGGCCATTTAAAAAATTGGATTGGTATAACTATTAACTCTTATCTCAAGTATTTCAGCTAGACTAATTATTATCGGTACCCAGGCCATGCGTCCTAAAATAGAATCGAGACGCTTCAGAAAAATGAAAAATAATGTAGTCGAGTGCTTGGTCTGTGAGCGTAGATGCAGGATACCGCCAGGAGGGAAAGGTTTCTGCCGTAATAGGATGAATATTGATGGTAGGTTTTATTATCTGTATTATGGTTGTCTTAGCGCCTTGGAGCCTAGGCCGATCGAGGTCAAGCCTCTCTATCATTATTATCCTGGAAGCACGGCGTTGACTTTCTCGGGTTATGGCTGTAATTTTCCTTGTCCGTGGTGCCAGAACTGGGCTTTGAGCAAGGCCGATCCTGCGGTTATGGGCTGTGACTACGTGCCTCCTGAGGATCTTGTCTTGAAGGCGTTAAATACCGGGTGCAGAGGTGTTTGTGCGAGCTTCAAAGAGCCCACGATCCATTTAGAGTATGTATTGGATGTATCGAGGAAGGCCGGGGAGCACGGGCTTTACTCGTGCATCGTGACGAACGGCTACATGACCCTGGATAGCCTTAGGGATATGTTGGAGGCCGGGATAACGGGTTATAGTATTGATATCAAGGGATGCCCCAAGACCTATAGGAGGTTCCTGGCCGCCGACCCGGAGATCGTGTTTAGGAATGCCAAGTACATCCTCGACCGTGGAGGGCATGTGGAGATGGTGTATCTCGTGGTTACACGTGCTAATGACTGGGAGGAATGCATAGAGTATGTCTTGTCCAGGCACCACGACTTGCTCGGTGAGGATACTCCATTGCATATTAACCGGTATTATCCGGCCTACAAGTATAATGAGCCGCCGACTCCTCTCGAGAAGCTATTGGAGATTAGGGAGGAAGCATTGAGAGAATACAGTATCAAGTATGTCTATATAGGCAACACGATCCATTATGAGCTACAAGACACTATCTGTCCCCGCTGCGGAAAAAGGGTGATCATTAGGAGGCCGGGCTACGTATTGAACAGGTTGACGAGTGATCATAGGTGTCCGAGGTGCGGTGAAAAGATCCTTATCTACGAGGCCTAGGATGTATGTATCGATGCTCTATGTCTTGCCAGGTATAAGGGATTCTATTATCTCAATGATCCTCAACGGGTTCTCGGCCAGGATTCTTATCATCGGTTCCCTAGCGTAGTCGCCGAGATCATATATTATTGTTGGAACTCTCCCGGTTTTCCTGACTGCTTCGCCGAGTATCCATGGTATTGATGCTCCTTCACGCTTCTTTATCTCCTCGGGCTCTTTCCTCCTATCGACGAAGCATACAGTAATGCCTTTCTCCTCGGCTCTCCTCACTAGCTCTTCATCATACTTGAGGTTAGCTGCGGCTCTTATCCTTGGATCATATTGTTGTGCTGCGAGGACTAGGCGGGCCATATGGCTTGAAGCACCGAATCTTATCGGGCCATGTATTACTGGTTTCTCGATCCCCCTGGTTATTCTCCCCTCTACTCCCGCTACATCTAGCCTTGTTCGGGCGTAGAATGCTGGTAGGCTGTAGACTATGTTTGTCCCGACCTCGGGGATCAAGTCATTGATGCCGGGTATTGAAAGGAATTTCTTCACTGCTTCTCCTAGTGTTTCTATTACCTTGTACTTATCGGCTGGTATGATGAGCCATGCCGCTGGATTCACTGGGCCATGGCCTTTGCCGAGGGGGAGGCCGTATTTGATCGCCATGGTTATGAATTGCTTGGCCGTTCCAACCGCTTCTAGTATATTGTATTTCTTGGCTAGGAGAGCCGCTAGGGCTGCTGAGAAACTACATCCGGTTCCATGAGTGTTCTTTGTCTGGA
>JAADCY010000109.1 GCA_013154205.1 Thermoproteota archaeon
AAGTTCCTTAAGTCTGTTAAAAAATAAATTGTATTTCTTTCTGGAACCTATTCCACTTTTTATTAAGTCGGCGTTATTTCTTTTTGATCAGGCCTAGCACTATTACGGCTACTAGTATTATTACTGATAGGGCTAGTCCTCCCTCGCTGTAGAGTGTGGTCGTTGATAGCTTGTCCTGTAATGCCGTGATGTTCTGCGCTATGTTGTTCTGGAGCGACGTTATACCGTTAATGATCGCTTGTTTCGAAGCACTTATCTCATTCATTATGTTTTGTGTATTCGATTTTATCGTCTCTATTGACGGTATGAGCTTGTCGAGGGTTGTGTTTATATTGTTCAGCCCTGTCTTTAGGCTCGATAGAATGGTCTCTATGTTTGCCATGTTGTTCTCCAGGTTCTTTATCTCTTCCCCGTTGTTCTTGATAGCGGTTATGACCTGTGTTTTAAGGAGCGTTGACAGTGTGGTGAAGTTATTGGTTAGACTGTATGCTATGGTGTGTAGCTCTGTATTGATGTTCTCGAATCCGTTGTAGAGCGATGATACGGCTACTATGGAGAAGCTGTTATGACCCTTTAGATCAAGGTATCCATTGCTCGATACGGCTTCGACGTCTACGGTGTAGCGTCCCGGCTTTGCGGCTTCGAAGACTACTAGGTATGAGCCCTGCCCTAGCTTCTTGATCTCGGGCTTGACTGGTCCGGTTGGACCTGTTATAGTGATGTTTATCTTCGCATCTACTGGTTCTCCCTTATAGTAAGTGTTTATCACTATGTTTATCTTGCTACCAGCCGCTATGACGGCCGGCGCATTGCTCGTTATTATCATACTGTCCTTACCGATGACTTTTATCTCTGTCATCGTGAACGGCATTATCGCCGCTAGCACGTCGGCGGGTATATAGCCTCCTGGTAGAACTGTCACATTGTATGCTCCTGGGGCTAGATAGGGTAGCGCGAATTTCCAGTCAACGGAGCCGTACTGTAGCTGGAGATCGGGTATTAGTAGTCTTCCGGCTACATAGATATTGACTTCTCTAGCACCGATAAGGTCTAGTCCATAAGCTTTAACTGTGACTGGTTCTCCTGGGCCGCTAACGGATGGTATGACTTGTACTCCGACAGCTCCTATGAATACTCTTATCTCTCCCCAGCCGAATACTCCGAACTTGACCAGTATGAGGCCGTTCAACATGTTGTTGAATCCTAGGGTGTAGTTGTAGGAGCCGCTGGCTGGTATGGATATATCTGTCTTGTTGACCATGTAGAAGTCCATTAGTCTTCCGTAGTAGCTTATTATCTTACAGTTCACGACTGATACTGTGCCCTGGCTGCCCATTAGGTACATCCATGCTTTCTGGCCGAAACCATATATTGGTAGGTATCCCTGTGAATAGGGTGATATCATGCTTGAGGGTAGTCTTGCAACGTAGTTTCCGAGCTTGAATACGCTGAGACGTGTTTCTTCTGCTGGTGATTTCCATACTGGTAGTATGAGGTTTGAGTCTCCGAGCAGCGATAGCTTGAAGGCTTCGCCGAGAACGTACTGGTCTATTGTCGGCGTGCTTGAGAGATAATCCAATATTCCTTTGTCTACCACGTAGCCTAGGGTTGTCTCGTTTGTTCTACCCATTAGTGAACCATATGCTTTCAGTATATTGTAGTGGAGGAATGTTGCGCCGTAGTAGATTACTTGTTCGACTCCGTTAAGAAGATAGAACATGATGCCTATCTCTGCCGCTACCCTGGCGCTGCCAACATAGGCTATTCCGCCAGCTGGAGACAATAGTATTGCTTCGCCGAATGTTGGTGGGCGGAAATAGGGTGAAGGCACATTATTGTCCCATGCAGCATTCATACATGCGACGCTGGATACTATTGGTACGCTGGGGTTGGTACGCATTGATTCTAGGTCGGCTACCGATGCTAGTAGTTCGAAGACCATTGAGGGTATATTGTTCTTCCTGATGATCCTTCTATCCCCTAGAGCTGTGCCGGAGCCATGGCATAGGGCGAAATACCATAGAGCGTTTTTGTCACCGCTTAGAATGCTCAGTACTGATCCTCTATCATAGTTCATGCTGGTCCTTGTCAGCATATGGACACGGAACATTGAGAGCTGTCCTTTAAGATTCATCATTGATATGGCTGATTCTCCGAACATTAGTGAGAGGCCGAACGGGTATCCTCCAGTCATGTATAGGTCTCTGCTCCTGCTGGCCGAGGAGCTATACCATGCTATTATCTTCTGTATTACTTTTCCGACCAGTACGGGGTTGCTGAACGGTATTCTCCCAACATATATGTTGGGGGCTAGGTCTAGGTCTGGGCTTGCATAGAAATAGTCTGTTGGTACCCAGTTGTTGTAGGGGTCGAAGAGCTTATAGTGGTAGTAGAAGCTTGGAGGTATATCGGATGTATTACCTATTATTAATAGGTTGTCATAGTTTCCGAGGGTCTTGTTTAGGTAATCAATTATCTTGAGTGCCAGGGTCCAGTTATAGGTCTTAGCGATTATCTTATAGTAGCTGTCCTCGAATCCAGGCTTGTAGAAGCCGGGGTACTCGGTGATATTGTTTATCGGCTTATAGTTCTTCCATATATAGCTTGTAGTCACAACCGTTACGTTGTATCCCTTGCTCTTGTAGAAGTCGACGAGCTTACCAAGTGTGCCGACTAGTTTATCGGTCGTCAGGATCAGTAGTGATTTCTCGGCGTAGTATATGGGGGTTGGCGCCGGGTAGTTGACGTAGACCGAGGCCTTATCTATGTAGAGGATCGTGTTTGTCACTGGATTGTACTGTACCGGGTAGTACCTGATACTTATTATAGTCTTACCGTGCATTCCATGCCATACATTTACATCTAGCAGTTTTCCGGGATAGTATATATCGGCCGAATATATCTTCTCATCCATCACGTACTGTAGTGTCTGATTATATAGTCCACAGAACAATGGTTTAGGCGCTGGGAGAACAGGTTTATCGATGTGTTTCACGCTGAAATGCTCCACGTACACATATGCATGGACAGCGCTGGCCGGCACATATCCGTCGACTTCTACCTTGTACGTGTAAACTGGTAGCATTGGATGCCCGGGTGTATCAATATAGGCTTTGACACCATCCGCAAGTATGACAGTGTAGTCTCCATAGCCGTGGGTGAAGTAGTAGTTGGTGTCGGCGGTAAAGCCTGCTGGAGCTATTACCGGGTGGTCGGTGTATGGTCCCTGGATTCCCTGCTGGTCTAGGTACTGGTAGGGTTGAGGAGACGAGTATGTTATTGCTTGTAGTGGTGCGATAATCATTGTTAAGACTAAGATGGAGATGAACAAGTATTTGGGTATTTTATTC
>JAADCY010000157.1 GCA_013154205.1 Thermoproteota archaeon
ATGAAGAATAGTTACTCAGCAGAAAAGATGAAGAGACTCCCATGGGCTGACCTGGTTTGAACAAGGAGAAACAAAAACTCAAAAACATGACGGTGCTCCGCACTATCAACGAGATCATTTCGAATTATACACAGAAGATCTACGAGTACAACAATATAGTCAGGAAGAAAGGCTACTACTTGAAACCTGTACATATTGTCGTCAAGAAACGCCGCGACGGCTCCAGGGTGAAATACTATTATTATGGCCGGTACTGGTACAGGATCGAAATACGTAGAAATGGATCCTCAAAGATAAAATGGATATACCTCGGCAAAGAGAAGCCTGAGAAAGACCTTCCAGACCCACCTGAAAACCCGTTGGAAGGCCTAGTGATAAGAGTAGATAATGAAGGAGTGAGTCTTAACAAGTCTTTGCACGAGATAATGAGGCTTCTAAAGAAAGAAGAGTAATTATTCATCTGTACTAGGCGGGGCTATCATAGCTTTAGTGAAGAGGCTGGCGTGATCAGCTTTGGAGCCCCTCCTAATACGGCGTACCAAATACGTAATTTCGCCGAACACTGCTGGAGACTTCCCTCAAATCTATACCGATAGAGATATTCTTATCGAAAACGGCGTTATCACTTGTTTCTCAAGATCATGCGAGGAACAAGCACCGCGTGGCACAACTAAGATACTGGGCAATAAACATGTATTAATGCCTGCACTAATCAACTGCCACACACATGCAGCTATGAAAGCATTCAAGGGAAGTATGCCAGACATGGAGTTCTGGGAATGGCTCGACAAGATTGTAAAGCTGGAAGAGAAAACAATTACGAGAGAACTAGTATATACAGCCTCAAAGCTCGCATCAATCGAGATGTTACTCAACGGGATCATCGGATTCATAGACATGTACTATTACCCCGAAGAAACGGTTAAAGCTGCGTCAGAACACGGATTACTCGTTAGAACAGGGCCTTATAGACCTGATAATGCGGCATCAATGATTAACCGTATCGCTAGCTATCCCAATGGTTATCCACTGATAAACATTCATAGTCTCTACAAGAATGATCCAAGCATTATAGATGAAATGTATAGGATAGCTGAAAAACACAGAGTACCAGTACATATCCATGTATCTGAGACACGTAGAGAGATCTATCTTATCAGGAAGAAGACCGGGCAATGGCCTATCCAATACATGCACAGTAAAGGCTGGCTCAATGAAAACACTATACTTGTTCATCTAAACTGGGTGTTAAGCAGTGAGATCCCTTTGATAAAGGAGAAAAACGCTAAGATAGTGAATTGCCCTCATTCCGCCATGAGGCTCGCAGAAGCCGGTTTCTGCCCCGTATACGAGATACTACGACAAAACATTGTTTTAGGCATAGGGACGGATGGATCCAGCGGAGATAGATATAATCTGCTAGACGAGATAAGAATGATGCTCCTCCTATATCGTCATAACTACTGGGATACAAGGCTCAAACTACCGTTCCTCTACAACAGGATCATCATCAACTCCTACAAGATATTTGGTATCAAGGGAGGATACATCGAGGAGAACACGCCGGGGAACATAGTTCTTTTCAGAATAGATGATATTAGACATAGGCCTCTCGGAGAAAGCAATTTATTAGCAAACCTGATCCTAGGAGGAGGCGCGGAAGCGGATTATGTGATCAGGAACGGCTTGCTCCTACTAACACCGGAAAAGAAACATAAAATATACGATGAATCCAGAGAACTGGCTATGATGATTGAAGATAAGCTGATGAATATAATAGACTATTATGATGGTGATCTTGTTGAAAAAAGAACAATATAGAAAGCTCGCAATAGCCGCTATAGCAGCTACTTTTACTGCATTCATATCATCTATACTCGCATACCTGCATGGTTATGGCAAGGCCTACATCGGCTACGCCATATTCTGGTTCCTAATGTTCCTACTAGATGTATACTTGCTTAGACATCCGCCTAGACCGGGGAAGAAAAGCCTATGTAGTCGTATCGAGGAACTAGCGAGAATCATTGCTGGACTTGAGGATAAGTACAGCTTAGCTAGGAATGCATCTAGGCTTATTGAGGAAGGAGTACTTGATGATATAAAGAACGTCTGTGGTAACGAAGTAGCTGACCTTCTCGATAAGCTCTTGGCTGGCGATGAGAGTGTTAGGGAAAAACTAGTTGAATCCCTCGACAATTGCTTCGCTAGTCATTGTGTCGAGTAGAAATAACCCATTTTGCGCGGGAGTGCTCAAGCACGGGTATCAGTTTTCTCGCATCATACACTTTCTCCTTATCTATACCGATCTCTGCATAGCCTGGTCCAGGCCCTAGATCATATATTCTGTATCCATAGGGACTGAAAACCCCGCTGCGACCAACGTATTTTTCGCCGCAGTGACTGGAGAGGATCACATACATGGTGTTTTCATGCGCTCTTGAAACCATGATATGATCTAGGATCTCTTCTTTCAGAGGCCCTCTAACCCATCCTGCTTGGACAATCACTGCTTCTGCACCGCTCAATGCATATGTTCTGAAGAGCTCTGGGAACCTCATATCGTAACATATTGCGAAACCAGTACGAACCCCTGCGAGATCAACTATGGGTGATGGGTTATCGCCGGGTACGAAATAGTCTGATTCCTTATAGCCGTAGGCGTCGAAGAGATGTATTTTCCTATAAACTGGCTCTAATCTGCCCGATGGGTAGATGAGCACTGTTGTGCTTTTCGATAATGGTGGTGTATTCGTCTTCTCTATGAAGTGTGCTATGATGGTTGCCGAGTATTTTAGCGCTATATCAGATAGTTTCAAAAGATAGTCACTATTCTCTAGTTCCTCCGCTATGTTATAGACTTGCTCTGGCGTAAGAGATAGTATATCGGCCATAGAGTATTCTGGGAGAACTATAATATCTGCTGAACTGTATCCTTTATCGATTATTTCCCCCGTAATCCTCAGGTTTTCAAGCGGATTTGTCCCGTATTCTGCCTGCAGAATCCCAACTATCATTGCTTATTCATCTCCGCCTGTCATAGGACTGGTTCATACTACTATTTACTTGTTCTCTATTTCTTTCTTTTTAAGTAACAATTTCTTTACTTCAGCTGTGGTGTTTCTAGTAAGGATCTCGTTTAGATCATATACTTCGATCTTGATGTCCTTGACGACGAACTCTCCATTGCTGATATCGTATTCTAAAGTGATATTCACAATAGCTTCTTTTGGTACCTCAAACTTATTTATGAGGACCTCATATATGGCAGCGTTTACCTCGCTTATCTTGGCATTAACTTCTTTAGAATCAACCTTCTTCTCCTTATAGAGGGGTCTTAGCGATGCGTTCACTACTCGTCTAAGCTTAATAGCATAACCGCTTACTCTTACAGGCCCCGTCCTAACGACAGGCAAGTTTATCAACCAAGTAAATCATTTTGTCTATGGATCATAATATTCCTTATCATGTGAGGTGAACCAGTGTTGTACAAGATACCACGTCTCGCCGACATCAATGCCCGCTCAAAGATCTTTAGACATAAGAAAAAGTTGTTGATAATAGGCCGTTGTGTGGAGATAGAGCATCCTGAAGTACTGTCTCGTTTTCCCGAGGAAGAATATGGTGTTCTCAGCGTCTGTCTCGAGGCCGAACACGTAAACATGATCGGGTTCAAGCTAGCAGGGATTCTAGCAAGGGGAAACTATGAAGAAATAGCCGTGCTAACCGTGGATGGCAGTCTGCACTGTACACAATTGCACTGGATGGTTGAAGAAACCTGTAAAATACTGGGTGATAGAGCTCCTAGGAGAAGCCATTACGTTATTTACAAAGGTAAGCTATATAGAATAGGGGAAGACACTGTCAAGACCAGCAGGTATCTCTACAAAGTTGAGAAACTGATGTCAAAACAATAATCATCGAGAAACGGGTGTATGCCGATTTGATGGATTCATCTGTCGAGAGGATACTGAAGGCGTTCGATTTATCGGTTAAACGTATGCTTTCGATGAGGGGTCTTGACGGGAGATTCATAGTTCTAGGCTCTATGTTGATATATGTCTGGCTCGGCGTGCTCATATTTATGAACATCTATGATCCCAATAACATATACTTACAACTCATTGACATGGTTACAGGGTTTGTAGGGCTTACAGTAATATTCGCGTTCCAGGTAATCCTCTCGTATAGGATCTGCGAGCATGTAAAGCTCGCGGGATATTATATATCTTATGCTAGAGACATAATATCGCTGGCAAGTAAAGATGTTCTCCAGGAATACGATGAGTTCTTGGAGGAAGCATATCTATATAAATGTCCCCACACGGAGTATAGCCCCCTAGCCTTGATCCTCGGCTACCTAGCCATTCTTTCAATGTACATATACATAGCCCCTCTTTTCTATGCTGGATACTTAGCCGTGCTCGGCATCTTCGCTTATATACTCTATGATGCCGTGGTGGAGCACCAGGAGATAGAGAGGAAAGTTAACGGGCTTCTCCTGAAACTCATAGGTATGGAAGATGAAAACGTTGCTTTCCACGAGCCACCGGAGTTTAAGTCGATCTATATTTTGACGACAGTATTGACGCTAGGGCTTCATCTATTCGTATGGCTCTCCAGAATTAATGCTTACCTAGATGTACACATAGTTGATCATAGGAGAATGTATGAATTATTCAAAAAACGTTATGTTAGCATGTACTTGGCCCGGTCATGAAGACTTTATTGTTCCGATATCATCGGGTATTTTATATCCAGGCATAAGTGATGCAATTCTCTGTATACGTTTCTTATCACGTATGAACTCGATGAATGCTTTAACGTATTCTTTCTCCAGCCTCTCCTTCAGTACTAAGAAGTCGTATTCTTCCCATGCTAACGGTATGAAGTCTAGGCCGTAGAGCCTAGCTGCAGCCTCTATAGCTATACCTGCATCGGCTCTTCCATGCTTTACTGCTGCTGCAACAGCTGTATGTGTTTTCACCTCGTAAGTATAACCATTGATCATCCTCCGGACTTCGTCTAGGCTTAATCCTTTTTTCTCAGCTACTCTCCGGAGAAGTATGTCTAGGAGCACTCGTGCACCGGCACCCCTTGTCCTATTAACTATTCTAACATCCGGTCGTAAGAAGTCCTCAATACTATGTATGTTCTTCGGGTTCCCTTCTTGGACAACAATGCCTATTTTTCTATCGTAGCCCCTTATGATTACAGCCTTGTCTTTCAAACCATATTTTTCTAGAAATGGCGTATTGTACCGCCCCGTCTCCGCATCGAGTAGGTGTGTAGGCGCTATGTCGGCTTCTCCTCTCTTCACGGCTTTCCATCCACCCGTGCTCCCCGTCACAATTATTCTCGATACGGCTCTGAGCCCTGATTCGGCAAGGATACGGTGTATCAACATATCGTTGCTGCCTATGATGTTTAGTTTGCTAAAGCCTCTCGTCTCATCGAATAATTCGACATATACTTCTTCATCCTCCATCAACAGATCCCTGTCTTCTGGTAGAACAAGGTAACCATCACTATTATAGAGCGGCGATATCGCCCCGCTCCTCATTGATACAGGGTAAGCAGTTAAGCCTTTCTCGGATTCAACGAGTGCTACGGGGAGCAACCATGTCTTTCCGAGCGGCTTCTTGATCCTATATGGTAGTCTAGCCTTTATCCTCGAAGCCCTTTGCTTCTTAAGCCCCATAAGTGATGCAATAACAGGTTTAACAATTTTGTTGAATATCATGAAGCATGATAGCGGGAATCCGGGTAGTCCGAACAATAACTTGTTATCGGCGACGGCTACAACTGTTGGTTTGCCCGGCTTTACTTTTAGCCCATGAATTATTATTCCGGGCTCACCTATTTCGTCGAATACTCTGTAGACTAGGTCTCCGACGCCAGCGCTTGTACCTCCACTAGTTATTACTACGTCGGCCCATCCTAGAGCGTCTTCTATCGCATCATATACTTCTTCATAATTGTCCGGGAGATGACCCATGAATCTTGCATCGGCTCCAAGCTGTTTGAGACCCATAGTTATGAGCTGGCCGTTCACATCGTATACTTTGCCTGGGCTCAGCTTCTTCCATGGTTCGACTACTTCGTCACCTGTTGAGAAAACAGCGATCTTCGGCCTAATATATGTTTTAATACTCGTTATGCCTAAGCCTGCGAGTAATCCTATTTCTCTGAATCCAAGTCTAGTTCCCGCTTCTAGTACGAGGTCTCCAAAGGATATGTCATTCCCTGTCGAGGAAATGTTTTCTCCGGGAACAACGCTTCTGTATACTTCTACTTCACTGTCCAGTCTCCGAGTATACTCCACCATCACGACAGCATCGGCGCCACGGGGGATCATAGCGCCTGTAGCTATCTCTGCTGTCTCGCCAGGCCCTATGTTTATATCTGGTTTCTGGCCAGGCTTTACTACACCTATTATCTTAAGCCGTTTAGGGTGGAGGTCGTCTACACCCTCTAGGTCTGTTGAGCGTACGGCGTAGCCGTCGACAAGGCTTCTATCGAACGGGGGGTGATCGATTGGTGAATAGATGTCTTCAGCAAGCACTCTCCCTAAGGCCTCGGTTATGTTTATCTTCTCAATGCCCAAGGGCTTCAGAGGATAGTATTGATTGATGATCTTCAATGCATCGTCAAGAGATACCAGTCTATGGAAGATTCTGCGTTCCCCCAATTCTCGAACACCTATTAGAGACCAGTATTAAGTCAATATTACCCGTAGATAAAATATCCGGTTTATACCGTTTTTACTATACTGTGGCTGAATGGTGGCTTATTAATGGATGTAGATAAGCTCATAGAACATGGTTTTCCGGAGAAAGCAGTGAGTATTCTTAGGAAGAGGGGTATAGCGGCTCTTAATCCTGTGCAGGAAGAAGCCGTAGTAAAAGGACTGCTTACTGGTAAGAACCTTGTCGTCGCATCGCCTACAGCCAGTGGTAAGACGTTGATAGGCGAACTTGCTCTCGTGAAAACAGCTCTTGAAGGAGGTATGGGGCTCTACTTAGTACCCCTAAGAGCCCTTGCGTCCGAGAAGTATGACGAGTTCAAAACATGGCAGGAGCTAGGCCTAAGAATAGGGATCTCTACCGGTGACTATGAGTCCCCCGGAGAACATCTTGCAAGATATAATATCGTTGTCGCAACTTATGAGAGGTTTGACAGCCTATTAAGGCTTAGGCCTAGATGGCTCAACAGGATCAGAACCATAGTTATCGATGAACTACATATGATAGGGGATCCCGAGAGAGGCCCCGTCCTCGAAATGATAATTGCCCGCCTGAAGAACACCGATGTACAAATAGTTGGTCTATCGGCAACCATAAGCAACGCCGATACCCTGGCTGAATGGCTTGAAGCAGAGCTTGTAAAGAGCGATTGGAGGCCTGTAAAACTAGTTGAAGGCGCCTTCGATAGGAGACGCCACATTATATTGTTCGCTGATGGTAGGAAAGAAAAAGTAGTACATCGCCTAGGGGCATCGGCTTTATCCATAGCACTACACAGTATTCAGCGCGGCATACAGGTTCTAGTCTTCGTAAATAATAGGAGGAGAGCCGAGGAATGGGCGCTAAGGCTCTCAGAGCATATGAATCTCCTAGCGCATCTAATGGATAAGGATAAACTCGAAGACCTATTGTCACGGCTAGGCGAGTCTCCAAGCAAGAAAGAACGCGAAACACTAGAGAAACTGATTAAGAAGGGAGTAGCATATCATCATGCAGGCTTAACGAGTATTGCTCGTAAGGTTGTCGAGGAAGCATTTAGAGAACGCATCGTAAAAGCGGTTTTCGCCACACCCACATTGGCGGCAGGCGTCAATCTTCCCGCGAGACGTGTCCTCGTATCGATCAAGAGATATGATCCCTTCAGGAGGAGAATGATCGGAATACCCGTATTCGAGTACAAGCAAATGGCTGGCAGGGCGGGCCGGCCTCTATACGATAATATAGGAGAATCAATAATATATGATGCTTCCAGCCTCACAGAAGCAACCAAGTACATTAAGGGCGAGCCGGAACCCGTGGTAAGTAGGCTTAACAATGAGAGAAGCTTGAGAATACATACTTTATCACTAATAGCTACGGGTCAGGCCGAGAGCATCGAGGAGCTCATCCATGTATATAAGAAGACATTGTTCTTCAAACAATACGGTAGTATCAGATACTTGGAGAATCTCCTCGACAACATAGTTGACCAGTTGATCGACTGGGAAATGCTCAGATATAGGTCTGGAAGGCTTGAGGCCACAAGGATAGGCTTACTCACAACTCTAACATATCTGGATCCGTTATCCGTGCATAGGTATGTATCGCTCATAAAGGAGGATGCGGGGGCTTTCTACCTATTGCATCTCATTACATACACTCCCGATTACCTACGTAGTAAGCCCTACATAAACTATAAGATAATAGACTACTTGGAGCCGGAGGCATGGGATCTAGCCGAGGAAGGGGTCATCCCGGAGCCTCCGCAGGACGAGTTCGACTATCAGTTATGGCTACAGGCCTTTGTACAGGCAAAAATGCTTCATGACTGGATAAACGAGGCGCCCGAAGACTCGATAGTATCTCGATACGGTGTTGGCCCCGGAGACATCTACTCAGCACGAGACACGGCAGCCTGGATAGCATCAGGCCTCTCTAGGATCGAGAAACAGAGGCATCCTGAGATAGCTGATAAGCTTGAGAAATTGAGCCTCCGGCTAGAATATGGTGTCAAAGAAGATGCTCTCGAGCTCGTAAAGATAGAGGGTATTGGAAGAGTTAGAGCCCGCATATTATTAAGCCATGGAATTAGGAGTATCGAGGATCTGGCTAGGATGACTGTTGAAGAGCTAGCGAGATTACCGACGTTCGGACCCAAGATCTCCGAATCAGTGTTGAGGGAAGCTAGAGCCAGGGCTGGGGGTGCTTAATAAGTTTTTATATACTCATCAAGACGAATAAGATGTTAATGCATAGGTGAACATTTATGTCGTCTACGTGGAATATGCTGGTTAACGCTTTTACGAACATGGTTGTCGAGATAATAAATTATCTTCCGAAAATAATTGCTGCGATAATAATAGTCCTCATAGGATACATGATCGGTTATCTCGTTAAGAAAGGGACGAAAACGCTCATAGACAAGCTATTGTCGGGAGCCATAGAAAAGACGAAGATCGGTAGAAGCATGAAGGAGTCAGGCGTCGATCTCGGAAGTCTGACAGGAAATGTATTGCTTGCCCTCATAATTGCTTTATCTGTTCTCGTAGCGGTTACAGTGCTAGGTTTCACCGGCTATATAGGATCAATGATAGTATTGGCAGCACAGGTTGTCTTTAAGATCGTTGCTGGCCTATCAATCATAATAATTGGTATACCAGTTATACTAATACTCTCAGAATATATCGCATTGTTCTTCAGTAAAATGTTCCGTGAGAGACATGAGCTTATGACCGAGTTAATATATGATGTATCAGTGCTTGTTCTTTCAATATTTATTCTCTCGGTATCAATAGATGTAATGTTCAATTACTCTCTCCTCTTAAACTACTTGATAACTTCTGCGCCCGCGTTTATCGGTGCAGCGATAATTCTCATCATTGGTTATGTCATAGGTGATACCATTGGGAAGATCGTTAACCGTATAGTTAGCCAGATACTGGATAAGCCGTTGGAAGCTACTGATATTGGGCGTACGATTAAAAGTATGAACATAAATATATCTGATCTAATAGGTGGTCTCACTAAGGCGTTCATCATAGTTGTCGCTATTGTAGCGGCCGTGGAGATCATGAACATAGGTGGCCTGACCGGACAGCTAGTCTATCAGGTTGCTGTGTATTTACCCAAACTTATCGGTGGAATAACTGTACTTACACTTGGACTAATACTCAGTATAGGCTTGGCAAGATACATCGGTAGATTCTTACAGAGAGCCTTTAGTAATGGTTATGAGGAAATAGCTAAGCTCGTCGAGAACTTGATCCTCTTGGGACTTACTGCTGTGGTCATAACAATTGCGCTCAACATATTAATGCTCCAGGGTTCCCTGATCTATCCATTGATACTTGGAATACTGATTATAGCCTCGGGCATATATATCGCAGGGGTTGCTGGAAAGATATTATCAAAGGTACACCCGACATACAAGTACATGGCCCCCATAATTGAGACTCTCATAATACTTGTCTTCTCAATAATAGGTATAGCGGGTGTCTTCGCGGAATACTCCGGAGCAGTAGATGTCATAAAGAATATATCGTGGGGTGTAGCCATTGCTTTCGCAGCGATCCTAATACCCATAATATTCCATTATACCAAACTAGCCTGGAGGACGATTCCGGATAAAGAAAACAAGGCTGAAGAGGAAAAAGAGCAGACATGATTAGAAGAGCTATCATACTAGACCTTTATACCGATGAACCTGCAGGCCTTGGTGTACCTCCCTACATTAATACCTGGCCTAGACTAGCAGCTGGAGCATTATGGGCCGCGGATAAAGACATTGATGTAAAATATTATGCTATAGACACTGTAAGAACAGATATGGATCCTTTCATAAAACAGGCGGAGACATCGGACATCTTAGTAGTTATAGCGGGAATAGAGGTGCCCGGCAAATATATCGGCGGTAATCCAGGAACACTTGAAGAAGCAGAAAGGATCTTGTCATTAATAAAGAATCCATTGAAAATACTGATCGGCCCAGCCGCTCGCCACGGTCTAGGCTCTACAGGAGGAAAAATAGCTTCATCAAGAACTATTCTCAGAAAAATATTCGATGTAATAGTGACTGGAGACCCGGAGCTTTACTTTTACGACTTAGTGAAGAATGGGCCTGAGAAAACAGATCCTAGAAGGATCAGGAGTGATTATCGCTTAGCCGATGAAGCCTTCGTTAAAGGTTCAAAGATAATAACAATGCATCCTAATCATGGCAAAAACCTAGTCGTCGAAATAGAGACGTATAGGGGATGTTCACGCTTCATTACAGGAGGTTGTAGTTTCTGTATAGAGCCGAGACGTGGTAGACCATTACAGAGGGATCCTAGATCAATTATTGAGGAGGTAGAAGCACTTTACAGGCATGGTGCGAGGCATATAAGGATCGGTAGACAGCCGGACATACTGGTATATGGTAGTAAGGAACTAGGTGAAAAAGAGTTTCCCACACCAGATCCAGAAGCACTACGCAGGCTATTCTACGGAATAAGAAGCGTTGCTCCCGGCATAAGAATACTCCATATCGATAATGTGAACCCGGGAACAATAGCCCATCATCCAGAAGAGAGTAGTGAAGCGCTCAAAGTTATCATTGAGTATCATAGCCCAGGCGATGTCGCTGCTCTCGGAATAGAGTCTTTTGACGAAAAAGTCGTGAAGAACAATAATCTTAAAGTATTGCCCGATGAAGCTATAAAGGCGATCGAGATCATAAACAGGATCGGGAATCATAGGGGCTGGAACGGGCTCCCGCATCTTCTCCCGGGAATAAATCTTCTCTACGGATTACCGGGTGAGACTAGGGAAACATATAGGATTAACTATGAGTATCTGAAGATGATCTATGATCAAGGTCTGCTTGTGAGAAGGATAAATATTAGACAAGTAAATGTTCTCGAGAACACTCCATTGTGGACTATGAGAGATAAAGTGAAGAATTTATTGCGGCGCCATAAGGGATTGTTCAGGAAATATAGGCTGAAAATAATGAGTGAGCTAGACAAGAAATTCTTAGAACGTGTGGTTCCGCCAGGTACTCTGCTTGATTACCTATATGTTGAGAAATATGTTGCTGGTATGAGTATTGCAAGGATGCCTGGAAGTTATCCTATAACGGTGAAGATACCGTGTCGGGTAGATATGTGGAAAATAGTATCGGTGAGAACCAAGGGCGTAGCGGCGAAAAGCGTTACAGGAACACTTGTTGGGAAAAGAATGTGTTTATAGCGGATAATCATCTCGCGAACTGTCTTTATAGCTAATAATTATGTCTCCTTTATCATCTTCATCTATTATTATCTCTGGATAATTGTTGATCATGTTATGGCTCATCGATAAGGGATCTTGATAAGCGCCTGTGTGTAGGAATGCGACATAATATTCTTCATCCCCGCTCGGTAAGTGAAGCGGTATTCCTCGTAGAATCACTCTTTTCCCTGGAATGCCCAATAATCTATTATCTTTCTCTGTAAATATCTCTGTGAATCCCTTGGGTAGACTACTTATGTATTCCGAGATCTCTCCCATCGAGTCACATGTGATATCACTTATCGCTGCAAGTACATCGGGCTTCTTATCTAGCTTAGTGCATGGCACTGGCTGGAAGTACTGGTTTAATATCACATAGTCGGGGAGTATGCTGAAGATCGAGAATGATAATACGAAGCGTTTGCTTGGAGAGACAAGGAATTTGTAGAGGGGTCTCCCCATCCTTATGTTTTCTTCGAGCTGGCTGAGAGCCTCTTTGTTCTCCAAGTATAGGTCTTTTGCTTTCCTAGTGATCTCTCTGTACAATGTCTCGATGAGCCCCTCTAAGATCTCTCTACGTTTCAAATCTATGTTATCCGTATAGGATAGGAGCCTATTGATAATGTTCTCAGACTCCCTCGCAATATCCGATAGCTCCTTAATGGTCTTCGCGGAACGTATCTTATCCACTAGTTCGACGTCCGTGGTTAGATCTGATATGTATGGGCGTATATCGACGACTTTCGCTACACTTATTCTATGTGGGGCAACTATTGCTCTGCCTGATTCGAACACAATATCGGGTTCTTCAATGCCGTACTCTTTGCTCTTCTCTTTGAAGATATTTATCATTGTCTCAACGTATTCTTTGAAAGTATAGTCCGGACTATATGCTGAGCCTGAACACGATGATTCATAATCGAATGCTAGTCCTCCGCCTGTATCAATGTATTTGAGGCCCGGCAATAGTTCTGATTTGAGAACCGCGTATGTATTGATCATCTCGGTGAACATTTTCTCAAGGGCCTTCTTAGTAACTATCTGAGAACCGTAATGAAAGTGGAGCATAACGATCCTATCCCTTATCCACGGCTGTTCATCCAGTATTTTGTAAATGCTTGATAACGGTAGTCCGAACTTAGATGTTAAACCCGAGCTAGACGACCAGATACTTTCTCCCCTGAACATAGGCCTAATCCTTAAGCCAACCCGTATTTTTTCGCCGAGCTTTTCACGTATTTTATCGAGTAGTTTTGCTTCTTTGATGCTCTCAATATCTATGATCGCCTCGCCAAAGGCTTCTTTATTCATAACAACTTTCTCTAATCCCTTCAGATCCTTGACTCCGTCTACAACGAATAATCCTCTTGTCCGGTATGATAGTGCTTTCTGTATTTCGGGCAGTGTACCTGCCTCCCATCCCCACCCGTATTTCTCCCCGTACCTCTTAATGCTGGTGAGAACCATGTCGTTATGATTGACTTTTAACGGGTAGACAGGCTTGAAACTTCCTCTATAACCGTAGTTCTTAATGTACTCAATGAATAATCCGGCGATGTAATCAATCATTAAGCCGATCCAGGGTAGAACCCTTATATTAGCTCCTGGTAAGTCATGTTTCTCCAGTAGTTCGGCAACTGGTATTTCCTTATTTTTGATCCTGATCACTAGCTGGCCTTTTTCATTAATATCGAATAGCTGGCTGTTCAATACCCCCTTAAGTCCGTAGAGTTCTCTGGAATTCTCTATACCCCAAACCATACCCCTTTTCCCCTGGACATTCCCTACCCTAGTCTTGAAGTGTCTAGGGGGATATAGAGGTTTCCCAGAATTTTAAAGAACCGATCCAAACCGAATAAATAAGTGCTCGCTAGGTACCAGGAAATGGAGTGGTCTCAATGGATGACCGTGAAAGGATCGAGGCGTATATCACTAATTTGGAGCGCGCGGTAAAATCCCTCGAGGAAACCGGTGTTAATGAGAAATACAGGGTGCTTTTGGAGAACGCTAAGGCTTATCTCAATGATGCCAAGTATTATTTGTCTAAGAATGATTACTTTACTGCACTCGCATGTGTCGCGTATGGCGAAGGCCTTATCGATTCTCTAAGACATATAGGTGAGATAGATATTGATTGGAGGCCTCTTTCAAGCCTATTATCAAGGCCTAAAGTGCTTGTCGCCGGCAGCTTCGAAATACTTCACCCAGGCCATATCTATCTATTGGAAAAAGCCTGGGAGATGGGTAGAGTATACGTTATTGTTTCTAGAGATTCTAACTTCGAGAAATTCAAAGGTAGAAAACCCGCCATACCCGATAAGTACAGGGTAGAGATTATTAGCTCGATACGATATGTTCACGAAGCAATCCTAGGGGATGAAAAAGATTATCTAAAACCCGTTACAAGGATCTCGCCAGACATAATATTACTAGGGCCTGACCAATGGCCTGATAAAGAGAAGCTTGAAGAAGAACTTAGAAGAAGAGGTCTAATGGAGACAAAAGTTGTTAGGCTTGAGAAGCCCTATAGGGACGATATTTGTAGGTCTTCAAAAATAATCAAGCGTATCCTCGAGATCCATGGTTGCATCGACAGAGACCAACGCTAGTCTTTTGCTTCTCGCAATAGTTTCTCGAAGAGCTTCTTTCTCTCTTCTTGTTGCGACAGATGCTTTTCCGCTTCCTTATTGGCGATCTCGACCAGTTTCTTCATGTCTACGTCCGGCTTATACCAGGCACCAGTGTCTTTAACGATGTCTGATAGTTTCGCTACATTGTAGCCTACGTTGTAACTGTCTAGTACTGCTTGATCATCTTCTGTGACGTCATCCATGGAGTGATGATAGGCTATTGCCCAGCCGGGTATATGTACACCCATACTGTTTAGAACGATCATCATGTGGGCGAGCGCCATTATTGTGCCGCTATCGTTTCCGGAAGCTATGAGTCCCGCGACTTTTCCTTCGAGAAGACTTCTACCGGTTATGAATATCATGTTCTCCATACTGGTTAGTCTATCGATAAAGTTCTTCATTACTCCGCTCATACTGTACCAGTAGACGGGGGTTACTAGTATGAATCCATCGGCGTCGAGGATTTTCTCCCCGATCTTGTTGAAGTCATCGTCATTGATTATACATGGGAATCTACAGTATTTTGTATCGTCGCTTACGCATCCAAGGCATTCTTTTATCTTGTAGTCGTATAGGCGTATGATTTCCGGTTCTCCGCCTGCGTCTTTTACTCCTTTAGCTGCTATAGAAGCGAGTTTTGCGACAGCACCGTATCTACGGGGTGAGCCGTGGAGTATTATTATCTTGGCCATATCCTTTCTCCCTCCGCTCCGTTCTCAGTCCTATCGTTGATTGTAAT